>JAZOQJ010000067.1:0-3851 GCA_045655985.1 Clostridia bacterium
CATCTTTTTTGTTATTAAGCACGTTTTAAGTTAAACACTGCAAGTATTCGTTCTTCCTGAGCGCGCATTAAGTTTTTATCAAGTTCATCCATATGGTCATAGCCCAATAAATGTAAAATGGAGTGCACTAATAGGTACGACAATTCGCGTTTTATTGAATGGCCATATTCCTGCGCTTGAGATTTTGCCCTGTCAAGATTTATAACAACATCCCCTAAAAATATGCGATTGTTTTCGGGAGACAAATCTTCACTAAATGATTTTTTAGTGATTTTTTTATTGTATACATCATTTAGGTTTGGGAAAGACAGTACATCGGTAGTGTCAGTAATATTACGCATACGAGTGTTAACTTCACGCATTTCATTATCGTATACAAAATTAACACAAAGGTCCAAAAGTCTTGGCTTTTGACCCAGCATTTTAAGTGCTTTTTTTGCCACTTTTTTTAGTAATTTATGTGTACTTTCTTCTAACTTTTCACCTGTAAATTCAATCATAATTAATTTGCTCCTAACACATCTTCTTTTAATGTTGATTGTTTAATATTAATTAAAACAGTTGTGCCTTTAACCATTATACTTACTTGGCTAACACCTTTTACATTACCTAAAATTTTTTGCTTTACATTTAAAATTAAATTATCACGTTTTAAAGAAAACACTTTTACATTATTTTCATTTAAAATTTGCATAACTTGTTTTAAAGAGTTGCCCTGCGCGCCATACACTTTAACACGCCAAATAAAATTTGTTGAAAATATTGACAACGCAATAAGCATTAAGCAACCTAAAAAAATACCTAATTTTTGTTTTAAAAATGTAAATAAAAGCAAAAACCCATATCGTTTAACTATGGTTAAATTATAATTGTTTTTTTCACAAATTGCAATCATGTTTTTGATTTTATTATAAGAAACATCAAAAAGCAGTGTTTTATAGTCTAATTTTTCAACATTTTTGAGTAATATTCCATTTTTTTGTGCAAGTTTATAAATTCTGTTTTGATTAACGCCAATTAATTTTAATCTTGCTCCCGACTTCATAAAATCACCTTTCTATTTTTGTTATATTCCCACAAATAGTAATATCATTTTCCCCAAATTCGTTAATACACAAATTAGTACCACTAATTAAAATTTCGCCGTCCATAATTTTTAGTGCAATTTCACTTTCGTCAATTTTGAGTACAGATTTTATATTTTGCACATACACTACTTTGCCGTCAATAAAACTCAATCTAAAATTATCGTCTTTTAAATTCAATTTTTTTATTAAGTCATTAATAAATCCAAACATAGTACTATTATATTTTTAAAATAGTAAAAAAATGAAAATCAATAAAAAAAAGGATAGAATTTAAGCATCTATCCTAATTTTTTTAGTACATATCAGGGCTAATATTACCTACTGGTTGTTGTTTATCTTCAATTTCAGCAACTAAACTTTCAGTTGTTAAAAGTGTTGCACTAACACTTACTGCGTTTAAAAGAGCCGATTTTGTAACTTTAGTAGGGTCAACAATACCACTTTCAATCATATTTACATATTTATCTTGATAAGCATCATAGCCAAAATTTGTTTCAGTACTATTTAAAATATTATAAATTACAACGCCACCATCAACCCCCGCGTTTTCAGCAATTTGTCTTATAGGGGATTCAAGTGCCTTTAAAACAATTTGTGCGCCAATTTTTTCGTCGCCTTCTAAAGTTTCAATTATTTTTTTAACAGCGGGCACGCAAGAAATTAAGGCAACACCGCCACCTGCAACAATACCTTCTTGAGTTGCTGCTTTTGTTGCTGATAGCGCATCCTCAATGCGAAGCTTTTTTTCCTTCATTTCAATTTCAGTAGCTGCGCCTACTTCAATTACGCCAACGCCACCAGAAAGTTTTGCAAGACGCTCAACTAGTTTTTCCTTATCAAACTCACTTACGGTGTTTGATATTTGATTTTTAATACTTGAAATTCTGTTTTGAATTTCTTGTAGAGCCCCAGCACCTTCAACAATGGTTGTTGTATCCTTATTAATTTTAACTAAGCGCGCTTTACCCAAAGTTTCAAAACTTGCCTGATTTAATTCCAAACCAAAATCTTCACTTATTAGTGTTGCGCCTGTTAAAACTGCAATGTCCTTTAAAAATTCCTTCCTTCTATCACCATAACTTGGTGCTTTAACCATAACAACATTAAGGCCTGCCCTTACCCTATTTAAAACCAAACCAGCTAAAGCATCTCCTTCAATGTCGTCAGCAATAATTAAAAGTTTTAAACTTTGTTTATGAGCAATTTCTAAAACAGGTAAAATTTCTTGTAAATTATTTATTTTTTTATCGGTAACTAAAATAAAAGCATCGTCTAACACTGCCTCCATTTTTTCCATATCTGTACACATATAAGGTGAAGCATAACCCCTATCAAATTGCATACCTTCAACGGTTTTAAGGTTGGTTTCCATTGTCTTACTTTCTTCAATAGTAATAACACCGTCCGCCCCAACTTTTTCCATAGCCTTTGCAATTAACGCGCCAATGTTTTCATCCCCACAACTAATTGATGCAACCTGTTCAATTTCCTTATTAGAAGATACAGGAATAGAAATGCTTTTTAAGTGCTCAATAGCGCCATCCACCGCTTTTTGCATACCCTTTTTAAGAATTATTGGATTTGCCCCTGCAGAAGCATTTTTTAGACCTTCATTTATCATGCACTGAGCAAGAACAGCACTTGTTGTTGTGCCGTCACCTGCAACGTCATTAGTTTTAATACTAACTTCCTTAACTAAACTTGCGCCCATATTTTCAAATGGGTCTTTTAGTTCAATTTCCTTTGCAATAGTTACGCCGTCATTTGTAATTAAAGGTGAAGCAAATTTTTTTTCTAAAACAACATTCCTACCCTTTGGACCTAGGGTTATTTTAACAGTGTTTACAACCGCATTAACGCCATTTGCTAAACATTTTCTAGCGTCTTCGCCATATTTAATTTCTTTTGCCATAAATTTCCTCTTTTTTTTTTAATTCCGCTACGCGCGGTGCGCCGGGTAGCACCCGGAGGCCATATACATAACTGTAGTTATTCAGTTTTGATGGCTACCTTACTTAATTTATTCATTATTCTTCCTAATTTACAAGTAGCACACGAATAAGTCATGTTTTTATTCAACTATTGCTAAAATATCGGTTTGTTTTAAAACCACAAGTTCTTCTCCATCAATTTTAAATTCGCTACCAGAATATTTAGCGTATAAAATAGTATCCCCTACTTTCACTTTCATAGGTAAAATTTCGCCGTTTACATATTCACCTTCACCAACTGCAATAATTTTAGCCATACAAGGTTTTTCCTGCGAACTTACAGGCAAATAAATACCGCCTGAAGTTTTTTCTTCAGCCTTAATTTCTTTCACAACCACTCTGTCAAATAAAGGTATTAATTTCATGATTTATTTTCCCTCCAACTTTTCATTTATATTTTAGTGCTTTTTAGTAAAAAAGTCTAGTGTTTTTTATGAAGAACATCTTTTCTTTTTATAATATTTTGTTGAAATTATTAATAGTATATTGTATTAAATATTTTATCTTCACCATAAAACCTTAACCTTTTAGCGCTATTAATTTTAATTATTTATTATTACAAAATTCAAGTTTTATGCCAAAAAATTTACAACCATACTATAACTACGTATATAAAAAGCCTATAAAAGCACGCAAAAAGGCATTAAAACTTTTTTGTTGTTTTTTTGTTTTTATTTTAACTACAACCTTAAATAATTGCGGGCTACTTACAAAAATCACACAAAAACAAATTGTTGTATTTAAACAAAGTTATTATTATGCACTTATATTA
>JAZOQJ010000068.1:0-2984 GCA_045655985.1 Clostridia bacterium
AATATTAAATGAAAACTTTAATATTTATGTAGATGGCGTAACTCAAATATTCCCTAACATAGTTATAAATTTAAATGCTTCAACAAATGAAACTCAAGGCGCTTAATTAATTAAAAATTTTATAGTACTTAAAAAAGAGGAAATGCTTTTTGCATTTCCTTTTTGCTATTAAATTTCCAAATAAAAAACGCCATAAATAAATTATGGGGTTTTGTAAACCAACTTTAAAATATGCCTATTTTTAATCTTTTTCATTTATTTCACAAAAAATAGTTACAATAGTTTTTTATTTGTGGTATAGTATAGTTGAAAGTTAAATAGCCTAATATTTTTTTAGGCTAAAAAAAAGGAGCAATACATGTTACAGGTTATAGATTTAGCATTATCGTTTAGCGGTAAAAAATTATTTGAGGACGTAAATTTAAAATTCACTAAAGGCAATTGTTATGGCGTGATTGGTGCAAATGGCGCGGGTAAATCTACATTTTTAAAACTGCTTACTGGCGAACTTTCATCAACTAAAGGTGAAGTAGTTATATCTAAAAATGAAAGGATGAGCGTTTTAAGGCAAAATCAGGAACAATTTAACGATTACACAGTTTTGGATACTGTTTTGTATGGTCATAAACGTTTGTACGATTTAATTAAGGAAAAAGAAATTTTATATGCAAAACCTGATTTTACGGAAGAAGACGGCATTAAGGCGGGCGAACTTGAGTGTGAATTTGCTGAACTTGACGGTTGGGAAGCGGAAAGTAATGCTGAGGGACTTTTAAATAGTTTAGGTATTAAAAGTGAGCATCATTACACACTTATGCGTGATATGGACCCAAAATTAAAAGTTAAAGTGTTGCTAGCACAAGCCTTGTTTGGAAATCCTGATATTTTAATTTTGGACGAACCTACAAACAACTTAGACGCAAAAACAATTATGTGGCTTGAAAACTATTTGATGGACTTTGAAAACATAGTTATTTGCGTTTCGCACAACAGGCACTTTTTAAACAAAATTTGTACACATATTTGTGATGTAGACTATGGTAAAATTAATTTATTTATGGGTAACTACGACTTTTGGTATGAAACCAACCAACTACTTCAAAGGCAAATGCGTGAACAAAACAAAAAAATGGAACAACGTGCGCAAGAACTTAAGGACTTTATTGCACGTTTTAGCGCAAATGCTAGTAAAAGTAAACAAGCAACAAGCCGTAAAAAAGAATTAGAAAAGTTAACTTTAAACGATATTGTTCCATCTTCAAGGCGTTATCCGTATGTCGATTTTAAACCTGAAAGAGAAGCAGGGAATGAAATTTTAATGGTTGAAAATTTAACTGTTCCAGGATTGTTTCAAGACGTAAGTTTTATAGTAAATCATAACGATAAAATTGCGTTTTTAAGTGATAACTCGCTACTTTTATCAACATTTTTTGATATTTTAGCAGGTAAAAACACAAATTACTCCGGCACAATTAAGTGGGGAAAAACTATAACAACAAGTTATATGCCTCAAAACAATAGTGAATTTTTTGATGACTGCGACCTTAATTTAGTAGAATGGATTGGTCAATGGACAAAAGAACATGAGGAAAGTTATCTTCGTGGTTGGCTTGGTAGAATGCTATTTTCTGGCGAAGACGCTCTTAAAAAAGCAAAAGTTTTATCTGGTGGCGAAAAAGTTAGGTGTATGCTTGCAAAAATGATGATTTCAAGTGGCAATGTACTTCTTTTTGACGAACCGACAAACCATTTGGACTTAGAAAGTATTACAGCACTTAATAACGGTATGAAAGCGTTTAAAGGTAATATTTTGTTTTGCTCCCACGACCAAGAAATTATGCAAACTGTTGCAAATAGAATTATTGTTATTAACAAAACTAAAGAATTTGATAAACTTTGCACTTATGAAGAATATTTGGAAACATTATAAAATCTAAAAACATAAAATTTATATTGTTTCATAAAATAATATTACGTTAAAAAATATACTCACAAATTGAATGTTATTTTCTAATTTGTAAAGGTAGGTTATTATGAAAAAAATTAATGTTATTATAGACTGCGACCCAGGTATTGACGACGCGATGGCAATTATGCTTGCTTTATATAATAGGGAAGTTGATTTAAAACTAATTACAACAGTAAGTGGTAATGTACCTCAAAATTTAGCCACTCGTAATGCTCTTCATTTAGTTGAAAAATTTGGTGCTAAAGTGCCAGTTGCTGCAGGATGTGAAAAACCACTTACAAGGGAAAGAAAGGACGCTGCGTTTGTTCATGGTAAAAGTGGTTTAGGCGATTATGGCGATGCAGTAAAAGCCCCTAAAATAAAAGTTATTAGTAAAGACGCTGTTGAGGCAATGCATGATGTAATAAACAAATATCCAAACGATATAGTTATTCTTGCAATGGCTCCTCAAACAAATATTGGCGCGCTTTTAACAAAATATCCTGAAGATGCACAAAAAATTTCTGCTATTTACTACGAAGGTGGCTCTCCATACGGCTATAAAAACACTAAACCGCATATTTCGTTTAACTTATCTTCTGACCCTGAGGCGTTTAAAATTGTTTTAGATAGCAATATTCCATTATACATGGTACCAAGTGAAACAGGTAGGAAACAAGGTCACTTTACAGAAAAACAAGTTGAAAAATTAGGAAAAATGAATGATGCGGGCAAATTTTTGCACACAATTTTCCAAAAATATTGGGAAAAGAATTACCCTGATAAACGTATTGCAACTAATGATACTTGCCCACTAATTTTAATGCTATATCCAAAGTTGTTTAAGTTGGTAAAAACAAATATCGAGCTAGACTGTGATAAAGCACCAGGCAAGACTGTTATGGATTTTGATAAAAATGGTAGGCTTTATTATGTAATGGGATTAAAAAGGTTTGCATTCCAACGAAAGCTATTTAAACTTATTAAAGGAATAGATTATATTGAAAAATAAAGGCATTTTAATATGCCTTTTTTT
>JAZOQJ010000069.1:0-2089 GCA_045655985.1 Clostridia bacterium
ATCTTTACCTTTATAAACGATAATGCCTGTTGATTGTTGCCACTTACCACCGCTTATTAAAAACCACTTGCCATTAAGTTTATAAAGTTCAGTTTTATCGGTTTGTTGCCATTTACCGTTTTTAATTAAATACCAACTTCCGTATATTTTTTTAAGAGCATTAACCGATGAATCCCATTTGCCGCCACTAATATAAAAGGTTTTACCATTATATTCATAAAGTGCGTTTGTTGATTCCCACTTACCATATGAGATAAAAAACCATTTGCCGTTAAGTTTGTATAAGTCACGTATCCATTCATCCCATATACCTTTATAAAAGAAATACCAATCACCATTAATCTTTTTAAGACCGGTAAAACTTGTTAATTTGCCGTTTTTAAAATAGCGCAAATCTCCCTTGTATGTAATGAAATGTTCACCTGATAAATTTGTAGTTTGGCCACAAATTTCGCAATTTATCGTAGAAGAAATACTCTCATCAGAACATACCCATTCAGCATTAATTAAATCGTCGTTCCACTCATCAAAATAAATCTTTTCTTTATCACTTACAGTACCGCTATAATATACTATTTTAATATTATCGCACAGAAAAAACGCTTCGCAATCAACTCGAGTAAGGGTAGAAGGAAGTGTAATTTCAGTAAGATTTGGGCATCGACCCACAATAGAATTATTTAAAGTCTCAATTCCTTCTTGAAATACAATGCTTTTTAAATTTGTGCAATACTCAAACATTGCAAAACCCATATATTTAACGCTACCTGGAATAGTCACCGTGGTAAGTGATTCACAGCCTGAAAATACACGTTCGTGTATTTCGGTAAGATTTTGCGGTAAGGTGACAGTTTCTAACTTCTCGCAATACAGAAAAGTATTTTCGAAAAGCATACTTACTTCGTTAGGTATTGTTATATTTTCCAACTGATAACAAAAAGCAAAAGCACGTTCGCCGATTTCTTCAAGACTATCAGGCAATTTGACGTTTGCGAGACTACCACATGAATAAAAAGCATTTTCACCAATTACCTTTACGCCTTCTGGAATAACAACTTCGCATACAAAACAGTCTTGAAAAGCATTGTCACCTATAGCGACAACTGGATAGCCTTCAATCTCCTTTGGTATAACGACTGTATCTATTAAAGCTTCATCATTATAATTAGTGATGGTAACTTCACCATCTTCAATCTCATATTCGAGATACTCATACGGATCAACCGCTTCGGCGCCTACGCTAACCGCACCCATCGGCACGATAGACAATAGCATCACCATACTCAATATAACTGCCAATAATTTTTTCATTTAATTCTTCTCCTTTAAAATAAAAAATGCGCCTACCGAAGTAAGCGCATAAAAAATACAAACTCCGATAGCTGCGAAACTAACTAAATGTGAAAATGGATGCCAAAGCACCGCATCTACAATTAGGGGAATCTGCATTTTTGTAGAAACTGGTCCTAATTGTAGATATGCCCAAAAGGAGCGTATATATGCTTATAATACACCCAATTTTCACACTTATTTAGTTAGTTTCGCAAGGCTATTATACAACATTTTTTTAAAAAATACAAGTAAAACGCCCCAATTTTATCGGTTTTTTCATAAAAAAGCCTGTTTTTTAAAGAAAATAATTTATCTAATTTTAAATCGGTTTTATCTATTCTTAAATTCCAAAAAAATATGTGTTTTTTAAAAGAAAATTCAATAAATATAAAAAATATCAAGGGTGTTTTGCTAACCGATAACAAACCACCCTTTTATTGAAATAGAAAATTTAATTTTATTATAATAGTATTACAAATACTTAAACAATTAATATTTCTTACTTAACTATACCCTTTTTTATTCTATAAGTATTAGAACCAATTTTAACTTTACCTGAATATTTGGTTTGAGCATAGCCTTTATTTACATAATACTTTTTACCGTTATATTTAATAATCGCCTTACTCTTATACCACATACCACCCTTTACAGCGTAATATTTGCCATCCTTTTTATAAAGTGTGGTTTTTGTTTTATCCCATTTACCGTTTTTAACAAAATAATACTTACCGGTCATCTTTTTAAAACCGGTTGT
>JAZOQJ010000070.1:0-20430 GCA_045655985.1 Clostridia bacterium
TAAAGAAGAATATTTAAATAAAATTAATTTAATTAGGGAATATTTTCCTAAGTGTGTTATAACAACTGACGTTATTGTAGGTTTTCCAACCGAAACTCATGAAGATTTTTTAGAGTGTAAAGACACAATAATAAACGCTAACTTTTATAATATGCACATATTCCCATACTCTAAAAGGGATGGGACAAAAGCCTCAAAAATGCCAATTTGTGATAAAAAAGAAGTTGCTTTGCGTCAAGAAGAACTTAATAAAATAAATAAAATATCAAAGCAAAATGTTATAAACAATTTTATAAATTCTGTTCAAAATATGATTTTGGAAGAAATAGAAGGTGATTATTTTGTTGGCCATACTGAATATTTTATTAAGTGCTATATACCATATGAAAAGTCAATGCATGAAGGCGATTTAGTTAAAGTTAAAATACTTAGTCCTTATTTAGATGGCGCAATAAGTCAAAAGGCTTAAACAAAATAAAAATATGTTTCATAAAATGTATTAAAAGGAGTGTGTTTTATGAAAATAATTTGTATTAAGCCACCAAAACTTGTTAGGGTAATTTTAAAGGCAATTTTAAAAAATCACTTAAAGTAAAATTACATAATATTAATAAAACTGAGATTAATTATATAAACTAGTTATGTGTTAAAATTTATGAAAGTTTTAAGCATAACTTTTTTATTGGGTTTAATGATGCTTTTTTTAATCCAAAGTTTTTTTATGTTTTTTTATCCTAAAAAATACTCAAACTTTGTAATAACATATGCAAAAGAGTATGCTCTTCAGGAAAGTTTAGTGTATTCGGTAATTAATACTGAAAGTTCTTTTAATAGTAATGCAAAAAGTAAAAGCGGTGCAATAGGCCTTATGCAACTAATGCCAAATACTGCTAAGTGGATAGCGGGTGAACTCAACGAAAACTTTGAAACTGAATGCCTTTACAACCCCGAAACCAACATAAAATATGGCTGTTTTTACCTAAGGTACTTACTTGATAAATTTAATAACGAAACCTACTCACTTTGCGCTTATAACGCCGGCGAAACAGTGGTAAGAGGCTGGCTAGTGGAAGAAAATTTTAAAATTTTATATCCAGAAACACAAAACTATGTAAAAAAAGTGCAAAATAATATAAAAATATATAAAAAAATTTACAACCTTGACTAAATCAGGGTTTTTATTTTTTAAAGTCATATTTTATTAAAAAACTTGTTTTAAAATGCGCTATGTGTTAAAATAAAACCATGCAGGAAAATTTAATACAAAATGTTTTGGAAAATAATGAAGATATAGTAAAGTTTTTAAATGGCTTTTTGGATAGCAGTAATCAAACTATTTTACTTGTATCGCCTGATGAAACATATTTAAGTGTTATGGCGCGCCTTTTAATATCAAAGTTAGAAAATGGTACATTTGATAAAAATAGTTTAACTTATAAAAAAATTAAAAATGAAAATGCAGTAGATGTTTTTTACTATCCTAAGGAAAAGCAATTAGTAGTTGAAAATGCTAACGAAATTATAGATAATTTATATTTAACCCCACTTGAATTTAAAAACAAGTATTATGTAGTTAAAAACATTGATAATGCAACAATAATTGCGCAAAACAAACTTTTAAAAAGTTTGGAGGAACCACCACATTATGCGCGATTTATATTGCTTTCTACAAATATTGATGGCGTTTTAAACACTATAAAATCAAGGGCAACAAAAATTTATCTTCCAAGTGTTAGTGATAACGTATTTAATGAGATTATAGAAAGCGTAAAGGAAAATGAATTTAAAATTACAAATGAGCATGTTTTACTGGCAAAAGAATTATCACAAAAAAAATTAGGTAAATTTTTTGAATATATTAATAATACAAAACTGACAGAAATTTTTAATTTGTGTGAAAGTTTATTAAGTAGTTATTCAAAAAGTTCTCAAATATTAAATTATTCATCAAAAATAATAAATTTAAAAAATAATACTAAAATGTTTTTTGAGGTTTTAAATGTGTTTTTAAGGGATGTTTTGGTGTTTAAAACTAATCCTCAATTCACTGTTTTTAAAAGTAAAAATAATTTTTATGAAAAAATTCAAAATAGTTTTTCGTCTTTTGCATTGACTAAACAAATTGGCTTAATTTTAAATGCTCAAAAAAAATTAAAATATAACGCTGTCGCAGTGGGCGTGGTTGATAACTTTTTAATAGAATTTATGGAGGCAAAACTTAAATGCAAATAGTAGTAGGTGTATCTTTTAAGGATAGTAATAAAATTTATTTCTTTTTACCAAATGGTTTAAACTTAAATGTTGGGGACGAAGTTGTTGTTCAAACAGCATTTGGCTTAGAATTTGGCTGTGTGCGTGAAATAAATATTGAGGTTGATGAACAAAGTCTTAATGAACCACTTAAAAAAGTAATTAGGGTGGCAACTAATAAGGATAGGGAGCTTAAAGATAATTCTCAAAAACAAGAAGTTCAAATTTTAAAAGAGGCTAGAGAAATTATAAAGCAAAAAAACGTCAATATGCCACTTACAAAAGTTAAATCTTCTTTTGATGGTAAAAACTTATTGTTTGTGTATGCTACTGATGAAAGGGTTGATTTTCGTGAACTATTAAAAGAATTTAATAATAAATTTAAAGCAAAAATTGAATTCAAACAAATTGGCGCAAGGGATGAAGCAAAACTTTTAGGAGCGTTAGGGCCTTGTGGTAAAGAGTGTTGTTGTTCAAAACACTTAAATATTTTCCCAACTACCAATATTAAAATGGCTAAAAATCAGGGTTTGTCACTTAATCCAAGTTCTATTAACGGAATTTGTGGCAAATTAATGTGCTGTTTAAGTTATGAAAATGATTTTTATACTGAAGCTTTGCAAGAAATGCCTAAAATTGGTAAAAAAGTGCAAACTCCAGAAGGGGTTGGTGTAGCTCAATTTAATGACGTATTCAAAAAAACAACTACAGTTCGTTTTGAAAGTGCGGATGGTATAGTAAAGCAAAAAGAATTTGCTGTTGGAGATTTAAAGTTTGATAAACAATAACTTAGTATTAAATGGTGAACGGCTAGACGATTTACAAATAAACAATAAATTTATTATACAAAAAAAAGGTGAATATTGCTTTACAAGCGATGCGGTACTTTTGGCTAACTTTTGTAAAATAAAGTCAAAAGAAGTTGTTGCTGATTTTTGTAGTGGCTCAGGTGTAGTTGGCATTTTGGCAAGTCAAAAAAATAGTTTCAAAAAAATGTATTTAATTGAAAAGCAAACCGCGTTTAGTGAAAGGTGTCAAAGAACTTTACTTTTAAATAACTTGCAAGATAAAATTGAAGCAGTTAATATAAGCGTTCAAAATGCCCATTCATTTTTAAAAAAACCTATGGATGTAATTTTATGCAATCCTCCATACTCCAAACCAGTTGGCAATAAATTAACTAATAGCGATAGTCTTAATATGTGCAAGTACGAAACAATGCTTACTTTAAAAGAACTGGTACTTAGTGTATCAAAAAACCTTAAATTTGGTGGCAGATTTTATATGGTGCATAGGGCGGATAGGATTGCTGAAATTATTACAGAATTAAAACAAAAAAACTTAGAACCAAAACAAATTCAGTTTGTATATCCAAAACAAAATTTAAATAGTAATGTCGTATTAATAGAAGCTATTAAAGGCGCAAAGGAAGGCGTGATTATATTGCCACCTAAAATTATAGATTAAATGTAAAAGTTTGAAAAGTGTAGATGTGTATAGCACGCGGAGTGGAAAATGACAGGGAAATTATATTTTGTTGCAACGCCTATTGGTAATTTAAAAGATATTAGCCAAAGGGCGCTTGAAACATTAAATGAAGTTGATGCAATATTGTGTGAAGATACTAGGCATAGCCTAGGGCTTTTTAATGCATATGAAATAAAAAAACCGCTGATGTCTTTTCATAAATTTAATTATAAAGAAATGGAACCAAAGGTAATAAAAATGCTGTTAGAGGGCAAAAACTTAGCCCTTGTAAGTGATGCCGGTATGCCTTGCATTAGTGACCCAGGTGCAGAACTTATTCCAGCACTAATTCAAAATAAAATCCCGTATACAATAGTGCCAGGAGCGTGCGCGTTTGTTAGTGCATTTTGTTTAAGCGGATTTACTGCTCCTTTCACATTTGTGGGCTTTTTGCCAGATAATAAAAAGGAACGAAAACTTTTGCTCCAAGAATATAAAAATTATAAAACAACTCTAATTTTTTATGTTGCGCCACACTCTTTAAAAACAGACGTTCAAGAACTTTTTAAAGCATTTGGCGATAGAAAAACAGCGTCTATTCGTGAAATCACAAAAATTCATGAAGAAGTTGAATTCTTTAACCTTAAAGATGGCTACCCAAAAGAGCCTAGGGGCGAATATGTGCTTATTGTGGAAGGTAATAGTGAAAAACAAGAAAATACTCTATTAAACTTAACTATTATTGAGCATTTTAACCACTATATATCTCAAGGGCTGTCTAAACAAGAAGCAATCAAACAAGTTGCAAAAGATAGGGGAGTCCCTAAAAACGAAATTTATAAACAGTTTGTTTAAAATAAATAATCTTATAAAAATATTAGGAGTATAAAAACTGTTTAAGTAAGGCACTTAGTCAAATTTAATAACAGCAGTTGTGTATAATGCCTCCAGTCGCTGACTGGCGGAAAAAGAAAGAATAATAACGCTATTAAGTAAGGCACTTAGTTAAACTTAATAACAGCAGTTATGTATAATGCCTCCAGTCGCTGACTGGGAAAGGAGAAAAATGGAAAGAGAAAGTTTAAGTAAAGAAAGTTCACATAAATACGCAAAAGAACTTTTAAAACGAATTTATGGTGGAAAATATAAAAAACTAAAGGTTGATGATAGACCAGACCTTCAAAATTTAAAAGTGAACTTCGGCGTAGAAGTAACCCGTGCGGTTAATGGCAAAAAAATTAAACTTTTAAAAGATTTTTTGTGTGGGGATTTGCAAGATGATGAACTTGTTGCATACCACGATAAAATGATTTTAGATTTTCAAAAGGAAACGCTAGACGAAAAACTAAAACAAATTAAAAAAATCTATAACCAAAAAATAGATAAACTTAACAATGGTAATTACGACAGTGTAAAAGACTGCGACCTTTTAATTTATACATCTTTAAAAGGCGAGGTTAATTTAAATAAATTGCAAGAAATATTTGTAACGAATAAACGCAATTATAATTATATTTATTTAGTGGCGTATGATAACTTTTACGAATTTGATATAATTCATAAAAGTTGTAAAATAATACCTTATCAAACATCAAAAACAAATTATAAAGATAAGGCATTTAAAAAAGTAAAATTCTATTGGCTGTAAGGAAGAATTATTTCTTCCTTTTTTTTATGTCTAAAAGTTTTATTTACACATTTTGTTGGGTCAATTTATATAATGTTTTGTAAGGAAAAAGTTATGAAAGTAAAAAGGGAAAGAAAAGAAAAAAACAAAACACAAACAGATTGTAATTGTTTAAATCAAATTGTTAAAGAAAAAGGCAATAAAAGGCGAAAAAATACAAATTGCCTTATTGCTATGCAAAAGCGTTGCGATTTATGTGAAAATGGCCAATTTGCTAGTAATTTAGGTACTATGCAAAAGGGTGAGGATAATGCTGTTTCATTAAAAAACATAAGTTTAAACTACCATTCTTTAAAAGGTGAAACTTTAGCCATAAAAAACATAAATTTAAACGTTAAAAAGGGTGAATTTATTTGTTTAGTTGGGCCTTCAGGATGCGGAAAAACTACACTTTTGTCCATCATTGCTGGCATACTAAAAGTAAGCCAAGGCGAAGTAATTTTAGAAAACAATGAAAGTAAAACAACAAACAAAAACAATTTCCACGAAAATGTTGGCTATATGTTTCAAAAAGATAATTTACTTGAATGGCGAACAATTTGGAAAAACGTTGTTTTGGGTTTAGAAATTAATAAAAAATTAAACCCTGATACCATTGCTTTTGCTGAAAATCTATTAAAAAAATATGGCCTTATTGAATTTAAAGATAAATTCCCTCGCGAACTTTCTGGTGGCATGAGGCAACGTGTTGCACTAATCCGCACCCTTGTTTTAAAGCC
This sequence comes from Clostridia bacterium, assembly GCA_045655985.1. Classification (GTDB taxonomy): domain Bacteria; phylum Bacillota; class Clostridia; order Christensenellales; family UBA1242; genus JAZOQJ01. The sequence continues at coordinate 6,124 of JAZOQJ010000070.1, forward strand.
AAGCATTTTGCTTTTAGATGAGCCTTTTTCGGCGCTAGACTATCAAACAAGGATTAATGTTTGTGAAGACGTAAGCCAAATATTAAGGGCGGAGAAAAAAACGGTTATTATGGTTACTCACGATATAAGCGAGGCTATAAGTTTTGCAGATAGGGTGGTTGTTTTAAGTAAAAGGCCTGCGGTTATTAAAAACGAGCACATAATTACCTTAAAAGAGACATCGCCTTTTAAACGCCGAGAAGAAAATGGCTTTAGCACATATTTTGATAAAATTTGGGGGGAACTAACTTATGAAAACGAGCAAAAAAAATGAGTATTCCTTAGAGCATAAACAGTATTTAAAAAAAATAAAAACAAAAAAATATGCAATTTTAACTACTCAAATAAGCATAATTATAATTTTAATTTTTCTCTGGGAACTTTTGACCAGCGTTGGTATACTCGACGTATTCTTTTTCAGCTCTCCAAGTAGGATTATTAAACAAATTGGCGTGTTGTACGAGGCGGGCAGTTTATTTACTCATATTGGAACAACGCTTTTAGAGGCACTTATTGCCTTTGTGGTGTCGGTGAGCTTTGGCTTTGTTGTGGCAGTACTTTTGTGGTGGAGTGATTTTTTAAGAAGGGTGTTAGAGCCATACCTCGTTGTGTTAAATTCTCTGCCTAAAATTGCACTCGGCCCAATAATTATTATTTGGTTTGGCACGGGCGCAAAAGCTATAATAATAATCGCATTTTTAATTATGATTGTTATAACTATTATGGATTTACTTTTGTCATTTACTTCAGCAGATAAGGAAAAGGTACTGCTTTTAAAATCACTTGGCGCAAGCAAATGGCAGGTATTAACTAAACTAGTCTTACCAAATTCTTTAAAAGATTTTATATCTGTTCTTAAAATAAACGTGGGCATGACGTGGGTTGGCGTAATTATGGGCGAATACTTAGTTTCTCGCGCAGGGCTAGGGTATTTAATTGTGTATGGCTCGGCGGTGTTTAATTTAGACCTTGTTATGTGCTGTATAGTCCTTTTATGCCTCTTGTCTGCAATACTTTACTTTATAGTCGCATTTATAGAAAAACGAGTGCGAAACTACTAATGTGTATTAAAAAAAACTTTAATATTATTTTCCTTATAAAAAGCCACTTCATTAGGTGGTTTTTTTAATCTCGAATATTTTTATTTTCCTGTTTTTCTAAATTATTTATTTTATCTTCTTCTTGCGTATCGTTTAAGGCTTCATTAATGTTATTTTGCTCATTTTTTAAATTATTTTGTGTATTGATGTGATTGTCCTGCTTTTGTGTTTGATTATTAATTTTGTTCATATTCATTAAAAGTTCAAAAAGTTTTAATTTGTCTGGCGATATGCTGTTGCCAAATAACCCACTTTCACTTAAAAGTTTAAACATTTTCATATTAGGGTTATTGTTGTCATTTGCGCTTTGTGTTTGAGCGCTCCCGTTTTGTTTATTCATAAGCATAAAAAGGGGCAAAAGTTTTTCAATTCCACTACCTGCACCTATACTATTAAAAAGGCTATTTATATTGTTTTGCGAGTTGTTTTCCGGCTTAGTGCTATTTGTAGTGTTTTGGTTGTTTACATTTTGCGTGTTAATAAAAAGCCCATTATAGTTGTTTTGCATAGTGTCCAAAATTTTTTCTGTATCGGGGCTTAATGTTTTTTTATTGGGCTCAAATGGTTTTTCGTAAATTTTATATCTCATAAAAAATTTTCCTCATTCACTATTATATATATGATTGCATATATAAAATTAGTTTGAGTTTTTAAATTTAAAGGAGCAAAACGACTTATGAGTTTTTATAATTTTTATGATAACAATGGTACATGTAATTTTAATGAAGGTAATCAATCAAGTGGTTTTAGCGAGGAAAATATCAAAAGTGCATATGAAAAATATAAAGACTATAGCCAAAATGAACTTTATAATGAGTTTTTAAAAGAAACGGCTAGGCAAAAAGCAAATGGAAGTTTAAATAGGGATAAACTAATGGCGCTTAAAGATACTATTATGCCATATCTGTCACAAGAAGAACAGCAAACGCTAAACCAAATTTTTAATGACATAATGTAAGAGGCGTGCCATGATTAGTAAAATTGACCAAAGTATTTTTAAAAAAGTTCAGGCACTTAGTAGTGATAGGGAAATTGAGGCAATAGTTTATACTAATAATTTAGATAAAACTAAGCAGGTGTTAAACAAAGAACTTAATTGCGACTATTTTAATGAATACCCCTTTATTAACGCATTGGGTTTTTGTGCCAACTTTAAAAAATTGCAAAAATTGGCTGGATTTAAAGAAGTAAAATACATTACTGCAGAAACTAAAGTGTTTACGCAAATGCATATTGCTAAAGAAATCATTGGCGTGGAGCATTTTCACAAAGAGGGTTTTAAAGGGAAAGGTGTATGTGTATGCGTGATAGATACAGGTGTTAGTCCTCATTTAGATTTGCTTTTTCCGCGCCATCGTGTAAAAGTTTTTAAAGATTTTATAAATAAACATGAACAATTTTATGATGATAACGGGCATGGTACTTTTATTACATCAGTTTTAGCAGGTAACGGGCTTTGTAGTGGCGAAAAATATTGTGGTGTTGCGCCAGAGTGTGATTTAATTTGCTTAAAAGTTTTGGATGGTAAAGGCGAGACAGGTGCGTTTTCGGTTTTAGAGGCTATGCAATGGGTGCATGAAAATGCAAAAAAATACAACATAAAAGTTGTTTGTATGAGTTTTGGTTCTAGCCCTATGGATTATATGGACCCTTTAATGTTAGGGGCAGAGACTTTGTGGGAAAGTGGCATATGCGTTGTGTGCGCTGCGGGCAATAGTGGACCTAGTCGCGCGTCAATCAAAAGCCCAGGCATTTCAAGAAAAATTTTAACGGTTGGCGCATTAAACGATAATAGAGACGAACAAAACAATGTATATTATCAAAAATTTAAGGTGGCGGATTTTTCCTCTCGCGGACCATCGTTTAATTACTATAAGCCCGACCTGCTTGCGCCCGGGGTGGATATTGTGTGTTGCGCGAGAGGAGAGGGTTTGTATACTAAAATGAGCGGTACTAGTGTTGCAACTCCAATGGTGGCGGGGCTGTGTGCGTTAATTTATCAAAAGTACCCACGATTAACACCAAATGAAATTAAAAAACTATTAATTTCAAATTGTCATACACTTAATTTTGATAGGAATAGTGAAGGCTACGGGGTTGTAGACGCATCAAAAATTTAAGGGGCTAAAAATGCCTCTTTTTTTTCTTTTAAAAATACTATTAATATATAAATATTAAAAAAAATTATTTTTTTTGTAAAAGTATTAAAAATGTTTTGTTTTTATTTAAATTATGTATATACTAGACGTAAAGGAGATTTTATCGTGGGAGTAAAAGTGCGAAAACACTCGTTTATATTTTTATTGGTTATAATAATGGCGCTTGCGCTTTTAATTCCATACACTTTTAAAAGCGGTGCGTGGTTTACTTTTTTTAAGTCTGGTAACGCTTTTTTTGAGGGGAATTATAAAACTCATGTAAGTTTAACAGGTTCTGGCGCAGGCGCTAGCCTTTCAATTAATGGCGTAAACGTTACTGGCGTTACTCACGCATGGGACGTAAGTGCTACAGGAGAAGATAATGTTATTGTTTACTTAACAGAAAGCGCAACTTATGCAGGTAACTATGACGTGCACGTTGTAGGTCATGGTGACGCTACTAATACAATGTCCAGTTCAAATAAACCTTATCAAGACTTAGTTGGTAAGTTTAGGACAATTACAGTGTATGAAGGCATTACAACTCTTGGTCAATGGATGTTCCATAACGCGCAAAGTGTAAGTCAGGTAACGTTCCCATCTAGTTTATTACATATAAAACAACAATGTTTTAGAAATTTGTATGGCATGACTGAGTTTGACTTTTCAGTTTGTACAAAATTAAAAACATTAGAGCAGGGCGTGGTTGCCTTTTGTAGAACAATAAATGAAATAAAACTTCCAGCATCGCTTGAAAGTGTATCAGAGCATCCCTTTTTAGGGTCAGATGTTAAAAAAATAACAATTGCAGAGGGTAGTGAAAAAATCGCTCTAATGGGCGACTGCTTAATAACCCTTTCAAATGGCTATTTGCTTGAAGGCTATGAGTGGTCTACAATTCCTAAAGATAGCAGGGTAAAAACAATTGGTCAATATGCATTCTATGGATCAAAATTAAAAAATGCAAATGCTTATATGGTTATACCTTCAAACATTAAAACAATTCGTTATGGCGCATTTTACCAAAGTGCTTGCAAAATTTTTATGGAGCACACCTCTAGTAGTGAATTATCAATAGCGTCAGGCGCGTTTGACGCGTCAACTTCACCAATTTATTATTATTCTGAAACCGCAAATTATGATGGCGCACATTGGCGTTATGTTAATGGCGAGCCAAAAATTTGGGAACAAATAGTAGTTTCAGGCTCTGGCGCAGGTGCGAATGTTTCAATTAATAATAGCGTGATTGCAAATGTTACTCACGCTTGGGACGTAAGTGCAGTTGAAAATTCTCAATCAGCAATTTTATATTTAACTAGTAGTGATTCTGGCGCAACATACTCGGCACACCTTATAGGTGAAGGCGCAACTAAAAATTGTGCAAGCAATAGTGAATCTCCAATCTATTCACTAGGTTCATCTGTTTATAATAATGTAACTTCACTTGAAATACAAACAGGGATAACCACAATTGGTGAACGTCTTTTAAGAAACATAGGTATTTCTGAATTAGTTATTCCAGAAGGCGTAACAAGGCTTGAATATAATTCGTTTGTAAGTTTGAGTAATTTAACGTCTCTTTCAATATCTTCTACTGTAAATTATATTAACGCGGCAGCAATAATCCTTGCCCCTAAACTTGAGACAATAACAGTTGCTTCTAATAACTCAAAATATCATAGCGAAAACAACTGCGTTATTGATACAAATTTAAATTCTTTAATAATAGGTTGTAAAAATTCTACAATACCTGATTATATTACAGATATCGCTTTTGACGCATTTTATGGCGCGGGTATTACAAGTCTTGTTATACCAGATAGCGTATTAACCATTAAAGGCTATGCTTTTGGTGATTGTGATAGTTTAACAAGTATTAAACTTTCAAACAACTTAATATCCATTGCAAACGATGCGTTTAGGTCTTTAGATAAACTTAGTGAAATTGTTATTCCAAGTAGCGTAACGAGCATTGGGGCAAATGCTTTTTATGAATCACCTAAACTTGCAGCAATATTTATGATGCATGCAAGCGAAAGCGAAGTAACTCTTGACGCAAACTGGCTTAATAGTTGCTCAGCTAAAGTTTATTGGTACTCTGAAGAAGAAAAAACTGAAGGTAATTTTTGGCATTATGAGGATGGCGAGCCAACACTTTGGTGTACACCAAATTATACCTTGTCTACAAACGCAGAAGGCACACCAATTTTGCTTGAAAATGGCGAGGAAGTTACAACAGTTGCCTACTATGATATTTCAAGTGGACAAAATAAAAAACTTGTTGCGTTTATTATTGAAAAAGCATCTGATAACCACGAGTTTATTGTAGTGGGTACTGGCGATATGTACAACTATTCATCAGGAGCACAACCATACGCAAGTTATATACCAACAATCACAAATGTAATTATTAAAGAGGGCATGACAAGTACGTCAAACTTCTTGATGCAATACGCAGTTAAATTGCAAAGGGTTTCTTTGCCAAACTCGTTAAAACTTCTTCGTTGGAATGTTTTTGATGGTTGCACAAGTTTAGATAAAGTTGTGGTCCCTGAAAATGTTTATTCTATATCTTCAAACTCGTTTAGGAATTGCAGTGCGCTTACTAAAATTACTTTTAAAACTGATAATGTAACAGCGTTTGGTTATTCTGTTTTTCAAAACTGTTCAAGTTTAAAAAAGATTGATTTACCTAACGGTATAACTGCGCTTACTAATTCAACTTTTCATAGTTGTGTAGCATTAGAAGAAGTTACTATACCTGACACTGTTACCGCTATGGGAAATCAAGAATTTTATGGCTGTACAAGTTTAAAATCATTTAACATGCCTAATAGCGTGACTAGTATTGGTACTTACTTGTTTTATCAGTGTACTGCACTTGAAAATGTAACATTATCAAACCAATTAACAAACATAAATGAACGTTGCTTTGATGGTTGCAATGCGCTTAAAAATTTTATAATACCTAATAGCGTTACAACAATTAGCGCAATGGCAATAAGGCAGTGTTTTGAAATTACTGAATTAATAATACCTGATAGCGTTACAACACTTGGCAACCAAGCGATTTATAACTGTAAAAAGTTAAAAAGTTTAGTAGTGCCTGATAGCGTTACATCAATCGGAACTACTTGTTTTGCTTGGAACTATGCTATGGAAACAATTACCCTTTCAAAAAACATAACTTCCATTCCTAATAGTTGTTTTGAAGGCTCTAATGCATTAAACGGTATAACAATACCTGAAAAAGTTGAAACAATAGGTGAAAAAGCGTTTTCTGGATGCAACGCACTTACTTATGTTAATTTTGAAACAAATGTTTTAACTGAAATTAAATTGCAGGCTTTTCAAAATTGCTATAATATAACAAAACTTGTATTACCAAATAGCGTTATAACCATAGGGGATGAAGCGTTTAGAAATTGTAATAAAATAACATCAATGAAGTTGTCTTCAAGCCTTCAAACAATTGGCGTTAGAGCGCTTTATCAATTATCCAGTTTAACTGAAATTATAATCCCTGCAAGTGTTACATCTATTGGTCAAACAGCCCTATCTTCAAATAATAAAATGCAAAAAATGTATTTTGAACACACCGACCTTTCAGGTATAACTTTTGGAGAGAATTGGAACATATATACAAATGCAACACAATACCTATATAGCGAAACCCAAAAGGCAGGTTGCTGGCATTATGATAGTGATGGCGTAACACCAATTTTATGGTAAAAGTATTGTTAAAAATAAAGGACATAAAAGTAGTTAAGTATGGCACATAGCAAAACTTTAAAAAGCATTAATGTATATGGGCTGCGGGCCACCCTTAAAAAAAAAGAAAGAATAACTTAGTTATTAAGTAAGGTAGTATGCTTAAAAGAAAAGTGTAGAAGTGTATATGGGCTGCGGGCCACCCGCAAAAACTGAAAGTTAAACCCTTTCAGTTTTTTTGTTATTTTGAGCAAAGAAGGAACAATAAATATATTAAGTGGGGTAAAAAGCCAAAAGGATACATGAAGTTGTGTAAATTGCCTCAAGTCGCTGACTTGTGTATAAGTGTATAATGTCTGCGAGCCACTCGCAAAAAAAAGAAAGAATAACTTAGTTGTTAAGTAAGGTAGTATACTTAAAAGAAAAGTGTAGTTGTGTATATGGGCTGCGGGCCACCCGCAATAGTTTTTTTATTAAATTTAAAATTAACTTAATATTTGTTTGTAAAAATTTTTATATGTGGTTATAATATAATATATATTTATAAAAATCTTTTTAATAGGAGGTAATTTTTAATGGCTCGCAAAAAGAAATTATTAGTTTTTGAAACCATTTGTCTTTTTGTGGCGCTATTATCTATTATCTCTGTTTTTATTATTACAATGGCGTCATATACTAAAAAAACAGGGGATTCTTCTCAAACCAGTGGCTCGTTTGCAAGCGTTATGGTTGACGTTGGTAATGCCTTAGTAAATGACGGATACTATGTGTATTCCTTAAATAAAAATAAAACCATGAATATGCAAATTGAAGTGTATAATAGTGGCGATGTTGATGTGTTTACAAAAGTTGGAGTTGACGTGGGTGTTAAATTTGGCGAAACCGACTTAACACAAACATTTAAATATAACAACTATTTATCAATTAATAACTTTACATATTCACAAGATGTTATTGAAAATACAAATGGTGTACTAAGTTTAACAAGACGCCAAATAAAAAATAATGGCGCAAAAGTTAATTTTGAGGTAAGGGTAAATAGTAATATGCCTCAAACTTTAACAATTGATGGCACAACTTATAATTTTACTTCAGGCTCAAATGATATTGACCTTTACGTAAAATATAACGTGGCTGCTGTGCAACAACCTAATAATAATTTAAGTGGTGCAGAACTTGATACTCTTTTATCAAATATGATTCCTGATACTGAAACAATTACTTATACAATGGAAGGCGCTGCAGGCGCAGGTGCTAAGGTGTTTGCAAATGGCACTGAACTTATTGGCGTAACTCACGCGTGGGATGTAAGTGAAAACGCTGATGGTAAGGCAATTTTGTATTTGTCAAGTGGTGATAATGGTACGTCATGCTCAGCTAACCTTGTAGGTAGTGGCGCGACCGTTGATAAAGGCTCTTCAGATTCTTACATAAGAAGTTTAAACTTAGGTAATAAAATAAATAGTGTATTTATTCAAAAGGGCATTACCCATATTGGTAAATATATGTTCTATACAGCATCAAACTTTACAGATGTATTTATACCAAATACAGTAACAACTTTAAATAATGGTGTATTTTGTGGATGTACAAAACTACAAAATGTTGTGTTTGAACATGGCTCACAATTAACTGACATTTGGCATGAGGTTTTTGCAAGTTGTAATATTACATCGTTTACCCTTCCTAAAAGTGTTACTCACATTGAAAGTTCAATGCTTTACAACAATAAAAATTTAACTGAAATTAAGGTGGAAGAAGGTAACACAAACTATAAAATAGTTAATGGTTGTCTGCTCAGCATGGATGGTTGGTCCCTAGTTGATGCCTGCAACTACGCCTCGGTTCCTGACGGTGTTGGTAGTATTGGTCGTTCAGCTTTTCAAGACCGTAAGTTTAATAATATAACTTTACCATCAACTGTAAAAACAATTAATTTATATGGTTTTAGGGGAGTAAATATAACTGACATTGTAATTCCATCAAAAGTTAGTTATATTGCAAGTAGTTCGTTTTATAATTCGTCTATGACTATTTTTATGGAGCACACTTCAAGTAGCGTAACAAGTGGTTTTAATAGCTCATGGCTAACAGGTCACAACGGTAAAGTTTATTGGTATTCTGAAACTGCAAATTATGACGGCGCGCATTGGCGTTATGTAGATGGCGTGCCTGTTGCTTGGCAAAACATAGCATTAACAGGTTCGGGAGCAGGGGCAAGCATTACTATTAATGGTACTGCCGTTTCAAACGTAACTCATGCGTGGGATGTAAGCGCTACTGGCACAAATCAAGCAATACTTTATTTAACAAGCTCAAATTCAGGCGTGTCTTATGAAGCACACTTAATAGGTACCGGCGATACTATTAGTTATACTTATACTAATACGCCATTAGCTGCCTCAGGTGTAAAAACCAAAATAACTTCTCTTTCAATACAAAAGGGTATTACTAGTATTGGTCAGTATTTATTCTATGCTTTAGATAAAATAAATTCAATTTTCGTTCCAAATTCAGTTAGGGTTATAGATGTTGCGGCATTTTATAACTGTCCAAATGTAACTAGTGCAGTAATTGAACCAAATGGTAATCTTGAACGGATTGCTGGAGAATCATTTGGTTATACAAAATTTACTACATTTACAATACCTAAAACAGTAACTACTATTGGTGCCGGCGCTTTTATAGGTAATAATAAACTTGCCGAAATAATTGTTGAAGAAGGCAACACAAATTACTACGTTGAAAGTGGTTGCTTAATTAAGGAAAATGATAAATATCTTGTTGATAGTACTAATTCGGCACAAATTCCGCAAGATGTAACGGCAATTTTAGGTGCCTCAATGCGAGGTAAGGACCTTGTTATTAATAAAATTCCAAATAGTGTTAATTCACTTGCTGCTTATGCATTTGGTGGTATAAAAAATACTGAAATCGTAATACCAAGCAGTGTAAAAACTATTCAATCAAGGTTATTCTATCAAGCAACAAATTTAACTAAAATATTTATGGAACATACAAGTGAAAGCGAAATAACTTCACTTAATGCCGATTGGCTATACTCGTGCAACGCAACAGTTTATTGGTACTCTGAAACTGAGAAAGAAGGTTGTTGGCATTATGTAGGTGGCGTGCCTAAACTTTGGGAATCACTTGTTGTAACTGGTTCAGGCGCTGGCGCTAGCGTTACAATTAATGGTACTGCCGTTCCTAATGTAACTCATGCGTGGGACGTAAGTGCTACTGGCACAAATCAAGCAATCTTATATTTAACCTCAACCGATTCGGGCGCGTCATATTCTGCAAATATTATAGGTGGTGGGGCGACTAAAAATTTTTCTTGGAGCTCTGCATATTTAAAAACTTCAGGTGTTGCAACTAAAATTACAAGTGTTAACATTGAAAAAGGTATTACCAAAATTGGTGAGTATACATTCTATGCTGTAAATAATTTTACTGATATAGTTATTCCTAATAGCGTTGTAGAACTTGCTAGTGGCGCATTTTGTGCTTGTGAAAAATTAATAAATGTAACTTTTGAAAGCGGTTCGCGTTTAACAAAATTAGGTAATGAGGTTTTTTCATCTTGTGATATTAGAACAATTACATTCCCTAAAACATTAACAACTATAATTAAACCTGCACTAACCAACAATAAGAATTTAGCCGAAATTATTGTTGAGGAAGGAAATGCTAACTTTAAAGTTGTAAATGGCTGTTTAATTAGCATGGATGGTAAAACTTTGTATGATGTTACAAATCACGCAAAATTACCTTATGGCATTACAAAAATTTTTGAAGCAACATTTAGGGGTAAGAAATTTGATAATTTATTTATTCCGTCTTCAGTTGTAGGTATAGATCCTTATGTATTCCGTGCTACTAATATAGAAAGCATCATAATACCAAGTAGTGTTACATATATAGGTGGCTATATTTTCCAAGACAATACTAATATTACTGCAATTTATATGGAACATACTTCAAGTAGTGTTGCAAGTGAATTTACGTCAACATGGGCATCTAATTGCAACGCGACCATTTATTGGTACTCCGAAACCCAAAAAGCAGGCTGTTGGCATTATGAAAATGGTGTGCCTACACTTTGGTAAAACTTTTATTAAAACTGCTAAATAAAATTAAATTATATTTTCCACGACAAATATAAGTTTAAATTTCCACGACACAAAAAAAACTGAAAGCAAAAACTTTCAGTTTTTTTTGTGGGGCAAAGAAGAGTGGGGTGCTACCTTGCATTAATGTGAGACAGCACGCGAATGCACTTGTCAATTTCACGCTTGGTGTTGTAGTAAGATAGGGAAATACGCACCGCACCTGTTTGAATAGTGCCTAACCTTTTGTGTATTAGTGGCGCGCAATGAAGCCCCACACGCACACAAATGTTGTGATTGCTTAAATAGTTAGCGACATCACTTGGCTCTTTGCCCTTAACCTGAAATAAAATTACACCGCCATGGTTAGGGGAGTGGGTCAATATTTCTATAAAAGGCAGTTTTTTAAGTTCGTCAAATAAATAACATGTTAAAAACCTTAGTTTATCTTGTATTTTGACTAAGTTTTTGTCAATAAACGACAAGGCGCTGTCTAGGGCTAAAATATTAGGGGTTGCCATAGTGCCCGCTTCAAAACTATCTGGCGCGACAATAGGTGGGGTGAGACTATATGAGTGTACTCCAGTTCCACCAAATTTAAATGGCGTAATAGTGACATCAGACCTAAAAATCATAACCCCAACGCCCTGTGGACCCATAAGCCCCTTGTGCCCTGCAAGATTTAAAATAGAAATGTTTTGTTTTTTCATGTTTATAATTTCGTGACCTGCGCTTTGTGCACCATCAACCATAAATAAAATGCCTTTATTTTTGCAGTATTCTCCAATTTCACATAATGGAGAGGTCGCACCCGTTACGTTCGAGGAATGGTTCATGCAAAGAAGGTATGTGTTGGGCTTTATAAGAGGCAATATTTCTTTTAAACTCACTTCTTGTTTGCTATTTACAGGTACAACATCATAGTCAATTACACCGCGCTCTTTAAGCTGGGCGACCGTTCTTAAAACACTGTTGTGCTCGTTTTCAGTAACCAAAATATGCCCGCCTTTTTTTTGAGTGCCAAAAATAGCGGTGTTAGCGCTTTCTGTGCAACCGCTTGTAAAAATAACGTGGTCAGGGTCGTCGTTGCCAAAAAAATCGTTAAAATGAACACGCGCCTCATAAATTTTTTCTGCCAAATACATGCTCATTTTATGTGAACTTCGCCCGCCGTTTGCACTATATTTTGGGCTGGAGTATTTGTACATATTATACCTTACACTAAAAGGCTTCTTGTTGCTACTTGCAGAATTATCAAAGTAAATCATATAAAATCTCCTCAAAAAACACAAAAGTTTACTACAATTAATATATTGTTATATCTTAAAAAAATGTTAAATAAATTAATAACCCGTGAGTTTTTGTTTGTAGAATTTTGGAGTTTTTATGGAATATTATTTGGTTGTTTTTTCCTCTCGCTCACATACCTTGGCGTTTAATTCGTTTTTGTTAAAGAACGGTATAAGAGGTGTGGTTGTTTCGACGCCTAAGAGATTTACTAATGTGTGCGGAATTAGCATAAAAGTGCCTAAAAATGCGCTTACTTTAGTTAATTTGCATGCTAAAAATTACTCAAGCTATATAGGCGTGTTTAAAATAAATTAAATAAAAATTATGGTAAAATATTTTCAATGTGTTTTAGTTGTGTTATACTATATGCATGAAAAAAGAGGATAAATTAAAAATAATTAGCACTTTAAATGATATGTTCCCAAACTCTCATTGCGAACTAAATTTTAAAAATAATTTTGAACTTATATGTGCTGTTATTCTTTCCGCGCAGTGCACAGATAAAAGGGTTAATTTAATAACGCCCGCGCTATTTAAAAGTTATCCAACGCCTTATAAACTTGCTTTAGCCAATTTAAATGATGTTGAAACCATTATTAAGCCTTGCGGGTTTTACCATAATAAAGCAAAAAATTTAATTAATATGGCAAAAGGTTTAGTGCAAAATTTTGAGGGAATAGTACCAAATAATTTGCCCGATTTAATTACTTTATCTGGCGTTGGTCGAAAAACGGCTAATGTAGTGTACGCTGTAGGCTTTGGCGGGCAGGCAATAGCGGTTGATACTCATGTGTTTAGAACGAGTAATAGGCTAGGCCTTGCAAACTCAAAAAACGTGTTAAATACTGAAAAACAACTAATGAGAGCGGTTCCCAAAGGGGAGTGGAGTAAAACGCATCACTCATTAATATTTTTAGGTAGATATATATGTAAAGCGCGAAAGCCTTTATGCGAAAAGTGCGACTTAAAACCATACTGTAAATATTTTAATACTAAAATAAAAAACACACTAAGTAATTAATTATACTTAATGTGTTTTTTGTGTGCTAAGATTGGTATTTTAATTATTCAGTCTTTCCTTCATCTTCGCCGTCGTCTTGTGGTGCTAATGTAGTTGGTAAATTGTCAGTATCTTCTTTTATTTTGTCATAGTTTATAACTCTTTCACCATTTCTTATCATTTCGTAAATAGGAGACTTTCTAAAACAACTCTTATCCATGTTAGTAATATTAGGTGAATATAAAGCAGTCAAAGAAGGCGTTTCTTCAAAACAGTGATGACCAATGCTAGTGGTATTAGGTAGGGATAAAGAAGTTAAAGAATCTGCTCCTCGAAAACTTCCATTGCCAATGCTAGTAACATTTGGTAAAGATAAAGAGGTTAGATTGTACGCTTCTTTAAAACATATAGGTTTTATGCGGATAATATTAGGAAGAGACAATGATGTTAAAGAGGTTACTTCGCAAAAACACCCATCACCCATGCTAGTAATTTTAGGAAGAAATAAAGAAGTTAAAGCATTTGCTGCACTAAAACAACCCTCCTCCATTCTAATAATTTTAGGTAGAGATAAAGAAGTTAAAGCGTTTGCTTTACTAAAACAATCACCCCCCATATAAGTATTAATAGGTAAAGATAAAGAAGTAAGAGAGCGCGCTTCATTAAAACAATAATTCCCTATATAAGTATTATTAGGTAAAAATAAAGAGATTAACTTGAATGCTTCACAAAAACAATGAGCCCTTATAGAAAAATTATTAGGAAGAGATAAAGAAGTAAGAGAGTGTGCTTCATAAAAGCAACCCTCCCCCATTGTGGTATTACTAGGAAGAGATAAAGAAGTTAGAGCATGCGCTTCACTAAAACAACTACCCCCCATTGTAGTATTACTAGGAAGAGATAAAGAAGTTAAAGAG
>JAZOQJ010000071.1:0-5744 GCA_045655985.1 Clostridia bacterium
CTCCTTTTTTACTTATATTGTTTTAAAGTCATAATTAGTTTACACCAAAAGGCTAAAAATACAAATTATATTTTAATGATTTTTATAAAATTAAAAAAAACACTATCAAAAGTGATAGAGTTTTTTAAAATGTTTGTTCAATTTCATCAAAATGATCAATTAAATATAATGTTTCCTTAAGTTGTGAATTTTTGTCAATACGCAAAGATGTGTCATTAGATAAAATAACATCAACCCATTCTTCTTCAATAGTTCTGTTTCTAGAAAAAGCAATAGCATCTTTAATAAATGTTTCTAAATTAGTATCATTTTTTGCCCTTGCTTTACAACTAGTTATAATACCATGTGCGTCTGTTGTTGTAACTACAGTTATCGATTTAAATTCCTTTAAATACCTAACATACACTATATTTCCGTCATTATTTTCAATTTCAATAATTAATTTACAATTGTTCATTTTTATATCCTTTATAAAATATATTGTATCATATTTTTTTTAAGCCGTCAACATTAAAAGCGTAAAAAAAGAAGGGTAAAAAGCCCTTCCTAAAAAAGTACTTTTTTGTTAATTATACGCTTGCTTTTGCTTTATTTAACATGATTGCAAGACGTGATTTCTTTCTATCAGCATTGTTCTTTTTAATAATGTTTTTAGAGCATGCTGCGTCAATAATAGAAACAACTTCTGAATATTTAGCATCAATACCTTCTAAATTGCCACTTGTAACTTGTGCTTTAAAGTTTTTAATAGCTGTAGCTAGTTCGCTTTTAACAGGTCTGTTAGCAGCCCTTTTAGTTTTATTTACTGATACTCTTTTAATAGCTGATTTAATATTAGGCATGTAAAATATCTCCCTTTTCAAATAGTCTTGCATATTCTATCATATTTTTTTTTGAATTGCAAGCGGTTTTTAACATTTAGTCAAAAAAATATATGATTTTTTGCTCTAATATATGTATATTTAATAAAATTAATAATCATATTTTTAATTTTTTTAGTTTTTGGAAATAATAAATTTATGAAAAATAATAAAAAAATGTATACTGAAATTTTAATTGAAAGTGCACAAGAAATAAATTTTATATACGAAAGTGAAACTTTAAACCATAATATAACAAAGCACTTTAAATTTGAAAATGATAATAAATTTGCCTATTTTGAAACCAATCGTAACATAGTTTTTGATATAGTCGCGCAAAACTACCTAAGTGAGCAAATTGCTATTTCTTTAAAAGAATTTATTCCGCAAAACGCAAAAAAGGTTCTTATAGTGGGCTTAGGGAACAATATGCTAGTTGCAGATAGCCTTGGTGTTCAAACTATAAATAAAATTGTTCCAAACCTAAGTAAAATTGTAAAAACTAATTATAATCTTTATTTACTAAAGGCAGGCGTTTTTGGCCATACGGGAATAGAAAGCGCTGATGTTACAAAAGCGTTAGTAAAAGAACTTAACTGCGACTTGGTTGTGGCAATTGACACTTTATTATCTCATAGCCCAGAGCGTCTTGGCACAAGTTTTCAAATAACCAACGATGGCTTAACTCCAGGCGCGGGCGTTGGCAATGCACGTGAAAAAATTAATAGTGAGTACCTAGGTGTGCCTACAATTATTTTAGGCGTTCCTATGGTTATAAATGCGCTCAACCTTTGCGAAGATATACAGTATAAAAATTTAGTTCTATCGCAAAAAGATACCGAAATGTTTGTAAAGTGTGCGTCGCGTGTTTTATCTCTTGCCTTAAATAAAACTTTTAACGACCTATCCCCTCAAGAAGTAAACGACTATTTTGCGTAAAAAAAAACATCAGCAAAAAACCAATCACATTTATTTTGATTGGTTTTTAAATATAATTAATTTCAAAAAGTTCGTCTAAAGATATGTGAAACAGTTCAGCAAGTTTTAATAAATTTACTAAGTTTGGCATTGCGATGTTTTTTTCGTAGGCTTGATAACTTTGGGTTTTAACACCTATTCTATCAGCAACTTCTTTTTGAGTAAGGCCTAAAGCCAATCTTTCATTTTTTATATTTTTTGCAAAATTATCACAAAATTTGTAAATTTTTTCTTTCATACATTTGTATTTTACAGTTTAAAACTGTATAATATGTATAAATCAGTTTCAAACTGATTTATGCGAAGTTATTATATTTTTGATTCGTTATTAAAATTTGCCTTTTATTTTAAAAATACATATTAAAGTATAATATTCGTTGTTTTCAAAAAATATATATTGGAGGATAAAATATGAAAAAAGTATTACTAAAAATGGTTGCGCTTTTGTTGTTAGTTGTTCCAGTTGTTGGGGTTTTGACAGCATGTTTAAAGGACAAGTTCGAGGGTAAATATATAGTTAGCCAAGTGGTTCTTACTATAGGAGAAAACCAAGAACCTGTTACAAAAGCAGAATATGACGAACTTTCTTCAAAAGAAAATCTAACAATGGAAGAAGAAATGAAACTTATGCTTTGTTCTGCTATATTTTCAATAGAAATAGAATTTAAAGAAGATAAAACAGCTATTTTTAAAGAAGGTGGTATGGGTGAATCAGTTTCTATATTAGGAACATGGACAAGAGAAGGAGATATTGTTACATTTTCTATAGAAGATGAACCAGAAACCCAAAATTTTACAGTTAATAAAAATAATACATTAACTTTGGTTATTGAAGAAGCAACTATTACCTTCACAAAAGCTTAAAAAATTAAAAAAGGCAAACAGCTATTAAATTAGCTGTTTTTTATTAAAATTCTATTTATTAAAAATAAATAAATTATTGAAAAAATATTTTAATCAGGTATAATACTTTGTAGGGAGATGTAAATTTGTGAGAAAGATAGAAGTTGTCGCTGCAATCATTTTATTTAACAACAAAATTTTTGCGTGCCAAAGAGGTTATGGAGCGCAAAAGGGCGGATGGGAATTTCCAGGTGGTAAAATAGAAAAAGACGAAACCCATCAAAATGCTTTAAAACGAGAGATTAAAGAAGAACTTAATGTTGAAATCGAAATAGGTAATTTAGTTAAGACAATTGAATTTGATTATCCAGAGTTTCATTTAACAATGCATTGCTATAGGGCAAGTATTGTAAAAGGGGAAATAACTCTTTTGGAGCACTTATCGTATAAATGGCTTGTAAAAGACGACTTGTATAGCGTAAATTGGCTACCTGCCGATATAGAACTTTTGGAGGATATTGAAAAGTTGTTAAATTAATATTTTGTTGAGTGGCGGTTTATAACTTAGTGGCATTGAAAAGAGAAATTAACAATTAGTTTCTCTTTTCGAAACAATGGTTTGTAGGGCGTTGCCATACTTCTAGCCGTATAGGCGAAAAAATATATTTATTCATATGTACAAATATGGAAAATATTTTGGTGCTTGATAGTGGGATTGGTGGGCTTTATACTGCAAAAATTTTAAAAGAAAAATACCCAAATCTTAACTATATCTATTTTAAAGACACCTTTAATTGCCCTTATGGGAATAGAAGCAGGGAAGAACTTTTAAAAATTGCACTAAATAATATTAATTTTGTACTAAAACGCTTTAAAATTAAAGCAATAGTGCTTGCGTGTAATACATTGAGCACAAATGTAAAAATTATGCTCCCAAACGCCTTAAATGTGCCTGTTTTGTGCGTTGAGCCTCCAATAAATAAAATAACCCAAAAGGCGCTTGTAATGTGCACATGTGCAAGTTATAATGCGTTAAAACTAAACTTAGTTGGAAAAGAAAAGGTGTATGAACATATAACAACTTTAAAAACAAATAGAAATGGCGCGGGCATTACTTTATGCGCTATGCATAACTTGGCGCTATTTATAGAGAAAAATATTAAAAATAGAGAAAAAATAAAGGAATATTTAAAAATATCACTTGAACCTATATTAAATGAAAGTTTTAATCAAATCGTCTTAGGCTGTACACACTATAATTTTGTTAAGGAAGAACTCAAAACTGTTTTTGGGAATTGTGAGTTTTTGGAAGGTAGCCACGATTTAAAATTTTAAAAAAAGCGCCTTTTAAGGTGCTTTTTAATTTTAAAATATACGCCTAAACCAGTAAACAAAAAAGTTTACGCCGTCAGGCACAACAAAAATAACTTTATGTGTAATATTTTCTGTTAAAACTGGGCCGTAATCCGCACAGTCTAAACTATTTAACCTATTGTCCCCCAAATAAAAACAATAATTTTTTGGCACAACAAAACTTATTGAAGTAGAAGTTGTACTAACATCCACATTAATAAGCCACTCGCTTTCAAAATTTAATAAAATAGTTTCAAATAAATGTTCGTTTTGTGTGGGGTCAAGTAAATAACTTTCATTTATTATTTGACCATTTACAAATATATGGTAAAATCCGTCATCTTGAATTTTTAATTCAACTAAATCACCCTCTAATGCAATTAAACGCTTAATTATGCTGTATCCCACTTTTTTAACAACTATAATATCGCCCCGCTCGTACTTAAATAGGGAAGAATAATACGCCTTGTCCTGACTTTCGCCATTTGGGTAGTTGTAAGTCGGTTGCATGCTCTCCCCCGAAATTGGGTTTGTGTCAAACACAATATTAAACGCAAGTATTAGTAGCGAAATTATTATAAGCAAAACACAACCAATCCTATAAAGTATGGTTGTAGGTTTTAATTTTTTTTTGATTGCACTTATGTTTGTGCTTTCACTTTCTATCACTTTATTTATTTTATCATAAAAATACTAAAAACAAAACACTATTTGCAAAAATAATTAAAACTAAATAAAAAGATGACTTAATTAAAAGTCATCTTTTTTTTGAATTACCATAATACAGGTGTTTTTCCATCATCAGCATAGTGCCAATAGCCACTTTGGTTAGTTTCGCTAAAGTAATAAACTGGTGCATTATTGTTGTTCCAGTTAGTGCCAAAAGTTAAGCCACTACTATTTGTATGCTCCATATAAATTGCAGTTAACCTTAAGCAATTGGAGAAGGCACTATCGCCAATACTTGTTACGCTATCAGGTATAACTACGCTAGTTAAACTTATGCAATGATAGAAGGTCCCCTCGCCAATACTAGTTACACTATCAGGTATAACAACGCTTATTAAACTTTGGCAACCCCAGAAGGCACCATTTCCAATACTTTCAACGCTATTAGGTATAACAACGCTTGTTAAACTTTGGCAATCATAGAAGGCTTCCTTTCCAATACTAGTCACGCTATCAGGTATAACAACGCTAGTTAAACTTTCGCAATTATAGAAGGCACTTGCGCCAATACTTTCAACGCTATCACCTATACTAACACTTGTTAAACTTGTGCAGCCGTTGAAGGTCCTATCGCCAATACGTGTTACGTTATTTGGTATAACCACATTAGTTAAACTTGTGCAACTATTGAAGGCAAAATCCCCAATACTAGTTACGCTATTAGGTATAACAATGCTTGTTAAACTTGTGCAATAATAGAAGGCACTCTCACCAATACTTGTTACGCTATCAGGTATTACAATGCTAGTTAAACTTGTGCAATTAGAGAAGGCAAAATCCCCAATACTAGTTACGCTATCACCAATTACAACGCTAGTTAAACTTGTGCAATAAGAGAAGGCTTGATAGCCAATTTCTGTTACGCTATCACCAATTACAACGCTAGTTAAACTTGTGCAATAAGAGAAGGCTTGATAGCCAATTTCTGTTACGCTATCACCAATTACAACGCTAGTTAAACTTTTGCAATAAGTCGGATCG
>JAZOQJ010000072.1:0-7152 GCA_045655985.1 Clostridia bacterium
AATCATATAAAAAACTATGTTATTTTGCCTTTTAAGGTTAATAACATAGTATTTTTTTAATTTGCATTATTAATCATCCAATCAAGATAAATACCAAACCCCTTGGTTGGATCACTTACAAAAACATGAGTAACAGCGCCAATAATTTTACCATTTTGAATAATTGGTGAACCACTCATCCCTTGAATAATACCACCTGTTTTTTTGATAAGTTCTTTATCTGTAACCTTTATAACCATACTTTTTTCACAACTGGAATTTTGATAGTTTGTCTTAATAATTTCAATATCATACTCTTTCGCGCCCAAACCATCAACATCGCTTATAATTTTAGCCTTTCCTGTACGCGCGCTCAATCTTCCACCTGCCTCATATAGCCTATTATCATCCAGTTTAATACTTCCCTTGTTTACAACGCCAAATACACCACAATTTGTATTCTTTTGAACTTCCCCTAATACATTTTTACCCTGAATAAACAATCCTTTTATTTCTCCGGGTTTTCCTCTATAACCTTTATTGACTCCAACTACAGTACATTTATACATATCTCCACCAATAGCCTTAAATGGTTCTTTTGTGTTATTTGAACATATGGCGTGCCCTAATGCTCCAAATTGACCCGAATTTTTATTAATATAAGTTAATGTGCCTACGCCTGATGCTCCGTCTTTTACCCAAAGACCTAGTTTATACATTTTACTATTTATATCATACTGCGGTTTAATAACCCCATTTTTAATTTCAGCATTTCTTTTATAAACTACTTCTGCTAATTTCCCCCTATTTTCATCTGCATTTATAATACGAGATATGTCGGCAATTTTAGTTATTTTTTGACCACATAATGATAGTATTATATCGTCAGGCTTGATATCACAATTATCAAGTGTATCAACATAGCCATTTTGTGTAAACACCTTGCTACTACCTATAACAATAACCCCCTCAGTTACTAATGAAAAACCAACGGGCTCGCCAACTGCGTAATAAATATTATCATCAACATTTACATCCACTTTTTTAATAGGAAGACCCATTACTTTGATTGATAAAGTTGAGTTATTTTTTAATCCTTGAGTGCTAGTATTAATAACCTCATCTTCAACAAAATCAAATGTTACTAATTTGCCTAGTGGATGATTTTTATTTAACTTAGCAATCGTTTCATGATTTGTAGTAATTACAGGCGGAATGTTACCTATATCCGAAAAAGGGATAACTATAAAAAAGAAGGCGGTTAAAATTATTAATAAATTTATAATCGCCATCGTTGCTATTAATTTTTTATTTTGAAAAAATCTTTTTTGCATACAAGAGTAGTTTATCTTGTATTTTGTAATTTATGTAAATATTAAAAATAATACCATTAACAAAAATTACTATTTTTTATAAAAGACATTTTAAATTTGTTTTGTTCTTCTAAAAGAGCCTTAGCACTTTGTATAACATATGTCATATTAGTGCCACCTGCCATGAATTTTGCAATTTCCACAACCCTTTCATCGTCATTAAGTGCTCTTATTTTACTTATTGTTTTGCCATTTTCTTCCAGTTTTTCAATTAAATAATGATTATCACTCATACTAGCAAGTTGCGCGCTATGTGTAATTATAATAACCTGATGATTAATACTTACTTCAAATAATTTTTGCGCCATAATTTCGCTCATTTGACCGCTTATGCCTGTGTCAATTTCGTCAAAAATCATTGTTGGCATTTTATCACTATTTCCCGCCACAACTTTTAATGCAAGCATAAACCTACTTAATTCACCACCCGAAATTATTGCTTTTAAAGGCTTTAAAGGTTCTCCCAAATTGGCTGAAAACATAATTTGTACGTCATCTTTACCATATTCATCAAATTCATTTTTAGGTGTAAACATAAAGCCCATTTTAGCGTTTTTTATCCCTAAAGTGTGAAGCTCTTTGCAAATTTTAATCGATAAATTTTCTCCAACTACTTGACGACGCTTAGATAATTCTTCCCCTACTTTATTTAGATTTTCTTGGGTAAGGTTTATTTTTGCTAACACTTCTTCTCTTCTTTGAGATAAATTTTGCAATATTAATAGCCTTTCTTTAAAATTATTTAAATTATCTAATACTCCTTGAGTATCCTTGCCATATTTTCTTTTAATAGCCGAATACACATCAAGCCTTTCATCAATCTTGATAAATTCATCTTCATCAAAACAGTTATTATCCAAATAATTATTTACATTATTTAAAACTTCTTGTAAATCAAGTTTTGCTGAAACAAGTTCGTCATGATTTTTAAGTAAAGATTCATCAAAATTGCCTGCATGACTCAAATTAAGTTCCGCGCTCTTTAAAAATTCAAAAGATGAATCCAATGAAATAGACGCTTGCCTTAAATTTTCCGTAATTTTACCTGAATTATTTAATATTTTTTTCCTTTGAATTAGCTCTTCTTCTTCGTCTACTGATAAATTAGCCTTTTGTAATTCATCAATTTGAAAAGCTAGATAATCCATTTCCCTTAATCGTTCTTCTTCACTTCCGCCTAAACCGGATAGTAAAGACTTAAGTTCCCTAAAACTCCTTAATATCATTAAATATTCATTTTTTAAACTTAAAATGTCATTTTTACCAAAATCATCCAAAAGTTCTAATTGTTTTATAGGGTCAAGTAATATTTGGTGTTCGTTTTGACCGTAAATATCAACTAAATATTTAGATACTTCCCTTAAACAACCAAGCGTTACATTTTGCGAATTTAAAAGTATTGTGTTTTTCCCCTCCTGCGTCATGGAACGAGAAATAATAAGTTCATCTTCATACGTTATATCAAATTTATCAAGCTCAGTTTTAACATTTATGTTATTTTTAATATCAAAAACAGCAGTAACCTTAGCTTTTTCTTGACCACTCCTAATAAGAGTTTTATCCGCCCTATTACCCAATACAAAGCCTAGTGAATCAAACAAAATAGATTTGCCTGCACCTGTTTCGCCGGTTAAAGCATTAAAGCCATTTAAAAATGACACATCTATGTTTTCAATAATTGCCACATTTTGAATTTTTAAATTTGTCAACATAAGAAAAACCTCATATCAATTTCGCCTTAAATATAACATAATAAATAAAAAAAAGCAACATAAATAATTATGTTACTTTATAATTTGTTTAAGTCTTGAAACTATATCTTCTTCCTTAAGGTCTCTAAAAAACTTATCGCTCTTAACAATTTCCGAAGCAGTATAAAATTTTTCGCATTTGTTTATGAAACTCTCAAACAAGTCTACAGTTATATATGTATTATCATAAAATGATTTATTATGTTTAATATAAGCGTTAGTAGTTGATAAGGCATATTCATGCTTAGCGTCAAACGTATCGTCTTGACAGCAAGCAAAAAGTGTAAACGAACCTTTTTCTTTAGTGAATTTAGCCAAATTCATTAAATTCAACAATTTTTTATTTAATATTGCTTCACCCTCGCAAGTTGAGGTGTCAATTTTTAATACTTCTTTAAGCCATCCTTTAAATTTAGTAAAATTTGATATAATTAAACATACATCATAATTTAATTCAACCATTCTAATTAAATGATTTATTTTTATATCTAAAAGTTCTAAAATATCAGAATCAGAAATTTTGTCTTGATAAATAATTTCTGCATCGCTTGTAAATTCTTTAAACTCTTGTATATCTTCAGGACTTTCACCTAGCGCCACTACAATAGTTTTAACATTATTGTCTTTTACTAGCCTTTCCGCATACTTGTTTATTGCTTCTGTTCTGTTGGCTTTCTCGTCGAAAGAAACCAAAAGCCTTGAGCCAAAACCAATTGGAAGTAAAAAATCGTGAATATTTAAGTTTGTTATTTTTTCATGACCCCTTGCCCATCTCATCCTTTTATTTGGATAATAACTAACAAGGTCAGCAAACTTCACTCTACCATTATTAAGTTCTTTTGCATTAAAACCATTAATAGAAATAACATCTGTTACAACATTAGGTTTATCATCTCCAAGAGACTTAATGTAGCATTCAACATAATCGCCATCTTTTAAACAATAATCACTAAAAACATCGCTCATTATTACGGCATTATGTTCAAAATCATCAATTAAATAGCCTTTTTCCATTACAACTGCTGTGTTGTCCATCATTAACCTAACATAGCCAGATAAAGTACCCGTAGCTACTGTTGGAATTTGAACACTACTTGCAAAAAATGTACCAAAACTAGATAATATTTTTTTAGGTGTATAATATTCTTCTTTAGGAACAGATTCATATTTTATTAGTTTTAAAGCCTCATTAAAACTTCGATTATCTTTAGATGGTCTACCAAGGCTTGAATGTTGAGGCTTTTCTTTCCCTCCTAAAAGAGACACAATACCATTTATAATTTGGTCCTTATTTAAAGTTGTAGGGGCTTTAACGCCAACTTGTCTTGCAATGGCACGCAAATCATAAATACCAAGTTTTAAAAGCGCTTCTTTGCTGTAAGTTTCAGGCATATAATTCCTCCTTAGTTAATTACTCTTCTTCTTTTAAATTTACATTATGATAAACATCTTGCACATCATCATTTTCTTCAAGCTTATCTAAAAAGTTAACAAAACTTGTATATTTATCATCTTCCTCAATATCAATGTAATTATCAGGTATCATAGAAACTTCACTTGATACAATTTTTACACCTTTATTTTGTAAAAATTCTCGACATGCGGAAAATTGAGCAGGTTCCACTTTAACTAAAAAGCAGTTATCTTGCGCTTCAACGTCATAAGCACCTGCTTCAAGAGCAAGTTCAAATAATTCATCTTCTTGCGCATTTTCAACAACAATAACACCTACATTTTTAAACATAT
This sequence comes from Clostridia bacterium, assembly GCA_045655985.1. Taxonomy (GTDB): domain Bacteria; phylum Bacillota; class Clostridia; order Christensenellales; family UBA1242; genus JAZOQJ01. The sequence continues at coordinate 4,850 of JAZOQJ010000072.1, forward strand.
AAGACACGCAACCCGTAGAGCCCATGCTACCACCAGCTTTATCAAAAATATGTCTAATTTCGCCTGCTGTCCTATTTTTATTATCAGTTAAACAATTAACAATTACTGCACTGCCTGCAGGTCCATAACCTTCATAAGTGATTTCAGTATAGTCTACACTACCAAGTTCACCACTTGCCTTTTTAATTGACCTTTGAATATTATCGTTTGGCATATTTGCTTCTTTAGCTTTAGCAATACAATCCCTTAACTTTGCGTTAGAATTAGGATCAGGCCCGCCTTCTTTTACAGCAACTGTTATAAGTTTACCAATTTGAGTAAACTTTTTACCACGAATTGCATCTTGTTTTTCTTTTGTATGTTTAATATTTGCCCATTTATTATGACCTGACATAAATACTCCTTAATTTTAATAATTATTTTTATTTTATATTAATTTAAATAAAAAGTAAAGGTTTTACTTAAATTTTATTAAAACGTACCACATTTTGAAGATATTTGATACATTAAAATAGCAGCACTAACACTTGCATTTAAACTTTCAACATTGTTTTTCATTGGTATTGATACACTCTTTGAGACTAACAATTTAGCTTCACGCGAAATACCATTGCCTTCATTTCCAATAATTAAGCCATACCTTTTATTTTTGTCAAAACTATATTTAAATATATCCTCGCCATCCATATCGGCACAAAGAAGTGTATGATTTTTAGATAGGTTTTCTAATTGAAGATAATCTATTTCATGAACTTTTATTTTAAACACATTTGCCATGCTTGTTCTAATAGCTTTGTTTGAATATGGGTCAGTACAATTAATAGTATAAATACTATTAAAACCCGCACCAGCGGCACTACGTATAATAGCGCCAATATTATCTGGATCTTGCAAATTTTCAAGTACAATAAAATTTGAATTTGGCAAACAAAAATCGTGTTTATTTAAAGAGCAAATGGCAAAAACACCCTGAGGTGTAACACAATCTGAAATATAACCACTCAAATTTTTATCAATTACAACAACTTTTTTAAAACTTTTTAAGCTGTTATTTAAAAAATCAAGCCTACTTTCTTCTACTATTAAGCATTCAATAGTTATATTACAGTTAATAGCCTCTTTTACAACTTTATCGCTTTCAATAAAAAACAAACCCAGTTTATCCCTATATTTTTTTTGTTTTAATTTATTAATTAAAACAATTATTTGATTGGTTTTAGATTTTATAACTTCCATAAAAACTCCAATAAAAAACTCCACTATAATTGTAGAGTTTTTTTTATTAAAAGTCAAAACTATTTAGCATTTTTTGCAGTTTCAACAAGTTTAGCAAAACTAGCGCTATCAGTAGCAGCGATTTCAGCTAATACTTTTCTATTTAAATCAACATTAGCAAGTTTTAGACCATGCATAAATCTGCTATAAGAAATATCATTCATTCTGCAAGCGGCATTGACACGAGCAATCCAAAGTTGTCTCATATCTCTTTTCTTATTTTTTCTACCAATATAAGCATGCATAGCAGCTTTTTGAACTGATTGTTTTGCAACTCTATAAAGTCTTGAGTGTGAACCCCAGTAACCTTTAGCAAGTTTTAAAACTTTTCTTCTTTTCTTTAACGCATTAACGCTTCTTTTAATTCTCATTTACTTTGTCCCCCTTATTACTCTTGAATTAAGGTTCTAACAGTTTTTGTTTCAGCTGCTGAAACATAACCGCCAGCTCTTAATTGTCTCTTTCTTTTTGTAGATTTTTTATTTAAAATGTGTCTTCTGTTTTGCTTGCCTCTTTTAACTAAACCATTTTTGTTAGCAGAAAATCTTTTGCAAGCAGCTCTATTACTTTTTTGCTTTGGCATAAAAAAGTTCTCCCTTATTTAAAATATTTGTTTTAAGTTATTAAAGTAACCTTAAAATATTGCTTATTTCTTTTTAATTGGTGCTAGTATCATATTAATGTATTTACCTTCTTGGAATGGTGCTTTTTCAATAACAGCACTATCGCCAACAAGTTCTGCAAAATGCTTTAAAGTTTCAATACCATCCTTAGCGTATGCATTTTGACGACCACGAAGCATCATATTAGCCTTAACCCTATCGCCGTCCGCTAAAAATTCCCTAGCATTTTTAGCCCTATAGTCTAAATCGTGCTCAGAAATATTTAAACCAATACGAATAGTTTTAAGTTCTGACATACTTTGTTTTGCTTTAAACTTTGCTTCCTTAAGTTTTTTTGCTTGTTCAAACTTAAATTTACCATAATCCAAAATTTTACACACAGGAGGTGTAGCTGTTGGAGAAATT
>JAZOQJ010000073.1:0-9217 GCA_045655985.1 Clostridia bacterium
ACTGCGCTTACTAAGGAAAAACGTCAGGAAAATTTAAGTGGGACATTTAATGTGTTAAATAATGAAAATTTATTTAATAAAACTATACTGCTAGTAGATGATGTGTTTACAACAGGCGCAACAGTAGAAGAATGTAGCCGAATTCTTTTACGAGAAGGAGCAAAAAAGGTGTACGCTCTTACTTTTGCGCATACGCCTAAAAACGTTAAATATGAGAAATAAAAAACTTGGATATTTCCAAGTTTTTTTTTAAGATTCAAGTTCAATTGTAATAATTTTTGACGATAACATTTTGTCAAGAGTAGGAATGCCAAGTTTTGTTTCCCTAGGGAAGTTTTGATTAAGCTTAGTTGCCATTTCCTTTTTGTCAAGAGCCTTGCAATATAAATTTAAAGTGTATAAATACTTTTCTTTTTTAGCATTATTTGAATTTTCTTGCACAATTTCATCATATGTAGCCATACGTTTTTGCCTTAGTTTAATTACTTGCTCAAAAACCCTAATTGGCTCAAACTCAGGTATAAGGTAGTGCTTGTATTTTAAAACTTCTCTAAATTTTTGCCTAAAAATTTCGTCAGTTTTAGACATTTGCCTCATCTCTTTTTTAAAAGTATACGCTTCAAAAAATGCTTGCTTTAAAGTAAGATACTCTTCAAAAGAAGGATTGTAGCATAAGTTTTCACATTTATCTATAAAATAGTCAATTCTAGTTTTATAGCCATCAAATAATGTATCAAAATCCATCAATAACACCTCTTTTTTTATTAAATTTTAAGTGCCAATGTATGTAATTTTTGTTTATGTATGTAAAATTATAGAATTTTTTGCATAAACTTGTCAAATGTTTGAAAAAAATATTTTAAAAAGTTAGCAAAAAAGCGGATTGTTTAACGGTTTTTTCCAAAATCAATGCATATTTTAGGTATTTTTATGCAAAAAAAAGGTAGTAGAAATAACTACAACCTTCTTAATTTTATATTAAAATCGGCAACCACATGAATTACATGATGAACATCCGCAATTATTGCAACTATTGCAATTGTTACAAGACGAGCAACCGTTGCATTCAGACAGTAATAATAAAAGCAAAAGCATAAAATTTCCATTAGAAGATAAATCCAAATCATTTGTATTTGACATGCTTGTTAATAAATACGCAAGCAAAAAGTCTTGATTAACCATAAAACCTCCTAAAAATTAACAAAATTGAACAATTTTCTACAATATTCAACTATATTAGTAAATATGATTTTCAAAATGGAATTGTTAAATTTTTTTTAAACTTTTATAATTAATAAAAAAAAGGAGAATACAAGTGAAATTATTTAATAAGTTATATAAAATGTTTAAATTAAAAAATAAAAAACTAAAATGCAATATAAAGCAAAAAACACAATCAAAAACCTCTCAGCCTCAAGTAAAAAATGAATGTACCCTAGAAAATATTGGCGAAAATATTTTACAAGATGAAACACTATATAAACTTAGTAAATTTTTTAGTAATTTTTCAGATAATACTAGGCTCAAAATAATTTCATGCTTGTCATTTGGTGAACTTTGTGTTGGCGATATTTCAAAAGTACTTAACATGAACCAAACAACAATAAGTCATCAACTTGCATTTTTAAAATCTACAGGTACTGTAAAAAGCAGACGAGACGGAAAAACAATTTACTATTTTTTAGCACACCAAAATATTGAAGAGTGTTTATTGTATGGTACAAATTTTATTTCATATTAATTTAAAGGACAAACTAAATTGTAAAGTTTGTCTTTTTTAATAAATCATATGAATAATAATTAGTATAACCGCATAAATATGCAAAATAGTATATATCTAAGCAATGTAATCAAAAAAATTAGCATAAATATTAAAAAAAAATGAAAAAATAAAGCAACAAAAAATTTTGTTGTGGTATACTTAAAAGGTATTATTATTTAGGGAGTTTTTTTATGGCTAAGAATTATGATGCAAAAGACATTGTTGTTTTAGAGGGACTTGATGCGGTTCGTATGAGACCTGGTATGTACATAGGAACAACAGGTATTAAAGGTTTTCACCATTTATTATGGGAAATTGTTGATAACGCAATTGATGAAGTTGCCAATGGATATGGCAATAAAGTTAACGTTACCTTGCATGAAGATGGCAGTTGCTCAGTTGTGGATAATGGTAGAGGTGTTCCTGTCGATAAACACCCAAAACTAGGCATTTCGGGCGTTGAACTAGTATATACTCAATTACATGCTGGTGGTAAGTTTGAAAGCGATAATTATGAATATTCAGGCGGTCTTCATGGTGTTGGCGCAAGTGTTACAAATGCGCTTTCTGAGTGGCTTGAAGTTTATGTTGATAGAGATGGAGCAAGGTATCATATTCGCTTTGAAAGTGTTAAGGATAAAACAGGACACATTACTAGTGGAAAATGTGTAAGCCCTCTAAAAAAAATAGCTGATGCTAAAACGACGGGCACAATGGTTAGGTTTAAACCTGATAATAGGGTGTTTGGTGATTTAAGTTTTGATTACTCAACAATAGCTTCAAGGCTTAAAGAACTTGCCTTTTTAAACAAAGGTGTTGAAATCAATTTTATTGATGAGCGCTTTGATAAAAAAGTTGTTAGGCAATATAAATTTGATGGTGGTATTGCCGATTTTGTTCAAAACTTAACTCAAGCAAAAACTTGCCTTTATCAAAAACCAATTTATATTAGTGGGAAAACAGATAAAATTTTTGTAGAACTATCTATTATGCATACTAGCGATTATACCGACACAGTTCACTCATACGTTAATAATATTCCTACAAGTGAGGGTGGTACGCATGAGACTGGCTTAAAGGTCGCAATGACAAAGGTCTTTAACGATGTTGCAAGGCGTATTGGTATTTTAAAAGATAAGGACCAAAACCTTCTTGGTGACGATTTTAGGGAAGGTCTTACTGCAGTCCTTGCTATTAAAATGCGTAATGTTCAATTCGAGGGGCAAACTAAAACAAAATTAGGTAATCCTGAAGCAAAAACATATGTCGAACAAATTGTTACACAAGAACTTGAAAAAGCAGTGACCAGAAATGATGCTAAAAAAACTTTTGAAGCTATTATGGATAAAGCCAAAGGAGCGGCAAAAGTTAGGGAAGCTGAAAAAAGAGCCAAAGAACTTACAAGGCAAAAAAATAGTGCCGATAATTTAAATTTAATAGGTAAACTTGCAAATTGTAGTGGTAAAAAACCAGAACTTAATGAACTTTTTATTGTTGAGGGTGATTCCGCTGGTGGTAGTGCTAAGCAAGGAAGAGATAGGTTTTATCAGGCTATATTACCTTTAAGAGGAAAGCCATTAAACGTTGAAAAAAAGAGGCTTGAACAAGTACTTCAAAATGAGGAAATTAGAACTATTATTTCAGCCCTAGGCACAGGAATTGCCGACAGCTTTGATATTTCGAGTTTAAAATTTCATAAAATTATTATTTTGGCAGATGCGGACCAAGATGGCGAACATATTAAAAGCATTTTACTTACTTTCTTTTATAGGTATATGCGTGAATTGTTATATAATGGTAATGTTTATATTGGCGTTCCACCTTTATATAAAATTCAAAAGAAAGATGAGGTTGCTTATGCATATTCAGATGTTGATTTAGAGGAAAAGAAAAAGCCATTTGGCCGTAATTATGAAGTTCAGCGTTATAAGGGTTTAGGCGAAATGAACCCTGAACAACTTTGGGAAACAACACTTAACCCTAAAAATAGAATGCTTATTAAAGTTACAGTTGACGATGCTTTAGAAGCAGAGCGTATGGTTACAACACTTATGGGCGACAATGTTGAAGCAAGAAAAAAATACATTGCTGAAAATGCAAATTTTAATAGGGTTGATACATTTACAGGTAAATAATATATTGTTAAAAATAAGGTACAAAGTATGGTATTTGATGAAAGAGATTTAGTAAATAATAAAGAAGAAAAAAAGAAAGTAGATGACAAGCAATTATCATTTGAAGATTTTTGGAGTAATTTTGACAACCAAACAGCAGATAATTTTCAAAAAATGTCATCTGAACAAAATATTAATGAAGAAATAAAAATTACACCTAAAAAACAAAACGTTTCTAGTAAAATGAAAAAACGTGCCCAAGAAGAAAAACAAACAAAACTGGATATAGATGAGTTTTCTCATAAAAAGCCATTAGATGAAGTTAGTTTTGACGGGGGAGATGATAACCATAATGGCGAACTAGATAAAGACGATGATGGCAACTATGTTAAAAACTTAGATAGAGTGTTGCACGATGCGATGATTCCTTATAGTGAGTTTGTAATTATGGATAGGGCATTGCCTCGTGTTGAGGATGGTTTAAAACCTGTTCAAAGAAGAATTTTATATTCTATGAACGAAGTTGGTTTAACTCCTGATAAGCCTTACAGAAAAAGTGCAAAGGTTGTCGGTGAAGTTATGGGTAACTACCACCCTCATGGTGATAGCAGTATTTATAATGCCATGGTAAGAATGGCACAAAAATTCAATATGCGTGAAATTTTAGTGTCTGGTCACGGAAACTTTGGTTCTGAAGATGGCGATGGCGCAGCGGCTATGAGATATACTGAGGTTAAACTTCATCCATTGGCTCTTGAAATGTTACGTGATATTGATAAGGATACTGTAAGGTGGAGTAAAAACTACGATGATAGTAGAGACGAACCTGATATGCTTCCAAGCCGATTTCCTAACATTTTAGTAAATGGTGCAAATGGTATTGCGGTGGGGCTTGCAACAAATATTCCAACTCACAATTTAGGTGAGTGTATTGATGCTTGCGTTGAAGTTATTGATAACCCAACAGCTTCAATTAAACAAGTAATGAAACATATTAAAGGGCCTGACTTTCCAACAGGTGCAATGATTATTGGCACAGGCGGAATAACTGACGCGTATGAAACAGGTAAGGGAAAAATTACAATTAGGTGTAAATCACACTTTGAAACAGAAAAGGGAGATAAACCTGTAATTGTTATTGATGAATTTCCGTATCAAGTCAATAAAGCAGCATGTTTACAGCACATTGCAAGTTTAAAAGAAAGTAAAAAAGAAGTACTTTCTTGCATATCTGAAATAAGGGATGAAACCGATAGGCAAGGTACTCGTGCAGTTATTATTCTTAAAAAGGATAGTGACCCTCAAAAGATATTTAATTATTTGTTAAAATATTCTGATTTGCAAATTTCGTACGGCATTAACATGGTTGCGATAGCTGATGCAAAACCAAAGCAATTGGGTCTACTTGAAATTTTACACTACTATGTAAAATATCAAAAAGAGGTAGTATTTAGGCGTACAAAATATGACTTAAATGCAGCAGAAGAAAAATGCCATATTTTAGAAGGATTAATGATTGCTATTCAAAATATTGATGCAGTTATTAAAATTATTAAAAATAGTGCTTCAACAACTGAGGCAAGGATAAAATTAATGCAAAAGTTTGCGCTTTCAGAAAGGCAGGCACAAGCTATTTTGGATATGCGCCTATCTCGTCTTACAAACCTTGAAGTTGGTAAATTAAAAGAAGAATTAAAAGCATTAAAAGAATTAATTGATAGGCTTACAAAAGTTGTAAAATCTGAAAAACTTCAATATGAAATTGTTAAGGAAGAAATGCTAGAAATTAAGAAAAAATTTGCTAGTAAACGTAAAACAGTTATTGTTAAAGATGAGTCTTCTTTAGAAGAGATTGAAGAGGTAATTGAAAAACCTGTAAAGGATATTTTTGTTTGTGTTAATGCAAAAGGAGCCATAAAAGTTATCCCTGAAAAAACTTATATGATAAGTGCAAAAAGCATATCTCAAACATCAACGTTAAATGAAGCACACAGCTATATAATAAAGGCAAAAAGTAATGACGTAGTTTGTATGTTTACAAATCGTGGTGAAGTATATAAAATCGCTTGCGAAAATATAAATGAGGCAAGGTGGAAAGAAAAAGGTACACCAATTAAAGACCTTGCAATTGGCTTTGCTCAAAACGATAAAGTTGTAGGCTTACTACTTGAAAGTGAACTTCAAAGTGGAAAAGTTGTACTTTGCACAAAATCTGGCATTGTGCGTGTTAATGAGACTAAAGATTACTTAATTAAAAAATCAAATTTCTCTTATTATTCTTTAAAAGATAACGACGAAATTATTTCGACTCAAAAATATGATGAAAATAAAACTTTATTGTTTATAACTTCTTTAGGTATTGGTTTAAATGCTGAAAATAATGATATACCTTGCCAAGGTAAAAATGCTAGTGGTGTTAAAGGTATTAACTTAGGTGATAAGGATAGCGTTGTATCATTTTTACAAGTAGAACAAAAAGATGAAATATTAATAGTTACGAATAAAGCTTATACAAAAAAAATAAAGGTTGAAGATATAGGCCTTCTTGCGCGTAATAGAAAAGGCGTAAAAATTATTACACTTGAAAATAATAATGGACTATATATTGAACTAGCAAAAGCAATTAAAAATACTTTTGAAATTTTAGTGCAAGATAAAAAAGATAAAATTTATTCAATTAATAGTGATAAAGTAAGTTTAGAAAGTAGAACGTCAAAAGGCAAAATGTATATAAAAGAAAAACCTAGTGACATTAAACAAATTTCCATGTATTTATGGAGTCAAGAAAATTAAAAAAAAAGAGCAATAAAAATTGCTCTTTTTAATACTTTTTATTCTGTTGTAGTTTCAATTGGGTCTTCAGTAAAATCTTTTTTATAATAATTTAAAACGCCGTTTGTTACAGTAAAATAGTCATCATTTATGCCCTTAAAGTAATAGTCATATTTTCCTATAACTTCAGATACTGTACTTTCATGATTTGCGGAATAATCTGTTAAACTATATGTAACAGTATGTTTTACCATATAATCATGTACTTTAACATAAACTTCTAATACGTAAGGTTTTGCATTAATAAGATAGGAAGAAATATATGTTCCATATCCTAAATTTGCTAATTGGGATCTAAACGAAGTAATAACTTCATTTTGACGGCTTTGCAAAACATAACCCACAATATCTGTTACACTGGTTGTTTCTTTAAAAAAATATTTAGGTTCATATGCCGCGGCATATAAAGATTCTCTATTGATATATGAAACGGTTTGACTACCCGAAGAACTAAATCTAAATATTTGAGCATAAATTATTCTTCCGTTCATTATTGTTGCAGCTACTGATGGGGAATTTGTTTGAGGTATTGCAGGGTCGGCCATTAAAACTTTGTTATTTGTATAAGTTTTATTTGATGAACTGTCATTCACAATTAGTTTATGGTCTCTTGTTAAGTAAAAATTGGAAATAGGACCATGTTTATACATTCCGCCTGATAACACAGCATTAGTGTAAAATCTGTAAATTGATGCCTCAATGCCGGTATCAACCCAAACTATATCATTAATAGTATTTAATGTGGCAGGGTCTACAATAGCATATTTTGCAGTTTTGCCGCTACAATTTGTAATATAGTATAATCCTCCCCAATAGTCTACATTGTAAGCGGTTTCGTACTTCACAAACGTTGGATTAGTACAATTAAATGCTTCAAGTTTGATTTTTGTAATATTTAATTGGTTTGATTTATCAGTATAAACGTAAGGCTCAAAATGATTGCCTGTTTCTAAAAGTTCTAAATTGTAAGTAAATTCCAAAGTTTGTACACCGGCTACTACTTCAAAGTATTTAACATCTTCAAGTTTTGTCCCATTTACGTACATTATAACTGAACCTGTTCCGTCGTTTACTGCATTAAGTGTTAAATAAACTTTGAGTGTTGATTCAGAACAATTATAACAATTTAAAAAATAAGCGCAACATGTATGGTTAGTGGTAAATGTAAAGTTGACTTTTTTTTCAATAAAGTCATATGTCCTAAATAAAATTGTAGGGTCAATTTGTTCGTATGGTGTTTTATAAACGGCGGCATTGTCATATAGTTTGTTTAAAAGTAAGTTTAATTTATTTGTGTTTTGCTCAATTGATTGCGTTAATTCATCAATTTGTAACTGCATGGCACTGATGGTTTCTTCACAATTGCAACTTGCAGTATTATCTAAAGACCCATTCTCATTTTCTTCTTGAGATGTGTTTGATCCAAGTTCGTTATTTATATACGAATCAACAATCTCAGATAACACTTCTTTTGGTGCTCCCCATTTATTTAATGCTCTATCTAATTTTTCATCAAAATTATCCATAAAATACTCCTTTTTTTTAAATTAGGCACATAATATCATATTGAAGCATTATAAAATCAAATGTTGTGCCAAATTTTTGATGTTGTAATTTAAAGGTGAGCGTAAATTTATAGGTTGACTAATTATAAAGTTTGTGTTATTATAATTAGGTAAAGAAGGTATTTATTATGGTAATTAAAAATGCAAAATTTTTAACAACGGTTGTAAGCGCTAAAAATATTTTATCAAACACTAAAAATGAATTTGCGTTTGTTGGGCGCTCAAATGCTGGTAAAAGTAGTTTAATAAATGCAATATGTAATAATAAAAGTTTAGCAAAAACATCTCAAACTCCAGGCAAAACTAAAAATATTAATTATTTTGAAATAAACGCAGGCGAATTTACTTTGGTGGACCTTCCAGGATATGGATATCACAAAGCAGGTAAGCAGGAAAATGATAAGTGGGACGAACTTATGGACGGCTATTTTCGTGCTTCTAAAAATTTGAAATGCGCCTTCATCTTAATGGATATTAGGGTAAAACCAAATGAACTTGATAAACATATGATTAAGTATTTCGTTTATTATAATATTCCATTTTATATTGTAGCAACTAAGGCGGATAAAGTTTCTAAACAAGAGCAAAAAAATTTAACAACAAAAATCGCTTTAGAACTTGCACTTGTCCCAACTGACGTTATAGCAGTAAGTAGTTTAAAAAAGACTGGGCTAGACAAATTAAGTGAAGCCATGGATAAGTTTGTGTCAAAATAACTTTTAAATTATTGATTTTTAATAACAAGTGGTGTATACTTTTTAAGTATCGCCACTTTGTATATTATTGAAGTGTGAAATTCGAGAAAAAAAACTATAATAAAGGAGCCCTTTGTAACTAATGGTTCCTATAACTTTTGTTTTTTATATCTTAATAATATGTGTCTATGGTGTAAAGGATAGCACAATGGTCTTCGGAACCATTAGTTCGGGTTCGAATCCTGATAG
>JAZOQJ010000074.1:0-2601 GCA_045655985.1 Clostridia bacterium
CTCGTGCCATGGAAAGGCTTTATTTATCATCTTCTCAAACTAGGTTTTTGTATCACGAAAGTAGGTCCAATTTACCAAGTAGATTTTTAGATGAAATGGGTATGTCTAAGTTAAATCCATTTGATGGCGCTGCCAAAACAAGTTATTCAAATTTTAGTACCACTTTTAATAAAATGCAAAATAGTATTTCTTCAAGCAAAAGTACGTTTAATAGGCCAAAATCTTTAAGCATAAATGCAATAGGTATGCAACCAAGCACCTCTAAAAGCTTTGCTATTGGAGATAGAGTTGCGCACCCTCAATTTGGGGAAGGCAAAGTTCTTGAAATTAATAAGGGAACTGACTCAGTTATGATTAACTTTGATAGATTTGGCAATAAAATTTTATCAATAAAATTCGCCCCAATTAAAAAAGTATAATAAAGTGCATACATTTAGTATGCATTTTTCTTTTTATATGGTATAATAAATTTAAAGGAGAAAAATTATGTTAAATAAATTAAAATATGTTTTTATTCGTGGTTCTTTAAAAAAACATATTAAAGATATGCAAATGCCAAGAATAATGGCAAAGACAACAGCTGTATATCCGTCAAAAGATAATTTAAATATTTTAAATGAGCAAGAAAAACCTTTTTCAATAACTCTTTTAAATTTAATAGATAAAAAAGGAATAACCGATGTTGAGTGTTATAAAAGGGCAAACATTGATAGAAAACTTTTTTCAAAAATTAGAAGTAATATAGATTATAAACCAAGCAAAAACACAGTTTTAGCCTTTGTTATTGCGTTAAAATTAAATTTAATAGAGGCAGATACTTTACTTAGTAGTGCAGGTTATAGTTTATCTAAAAGTTTTATAACAGATATAATTATTATGTATTTTATAAAACGCAATAATTATGATATAAACTTAATTAATATAGCGCTAGACGATTATAATCAAGCCACTCTTGGCAATTTTTAAAATGTCGCTTCAAAGGCGACCACTAAATTTTTTTGTGTGTTATAATATGGCTGTTAAATAAAAAATAGGGGATAAAATTATGAAAGTAAAAATAACAGGCGAACAATTTTTAAAAGAATATCAAAAAAATAAAGAATTGTGTCTTAATTATTATGGTAAAGGAACATTTAGTATTGGTTTTTTAGGAAGTGAAGTTGATAGATTAAAAAAACTTAATAACCAAATGGCAGAGAATTGCAAAACTACAACTAAAATTGATGCAATGATGTATGGTGGGAAAAAATACAAATTAGAAGTACCAACGATTACTTTAAGTGAAGAGTATAAAAATAATAATCAACTTATTATGGCCTTAGAGTTTATAATAGATATTTTAATTTTTAAAAATTCATCTATATTATTTGATTATGAGCTAGAATTATTAGATGAGCAACCAACTATAACTCTAACCGATTTTGAATTTACAGATGAAGAAGTTTTACTATTTGCTTCAGAAAAAAATTGTATTCATCCAAAATATGAAAATAAAATTAAAGAAGAAAATTTAAGTTTAGAAAATAACAAAAATCAAGAGACTTTAAATGAAAATAAACAATCATTAACAGAATATACTAATAATTACAAGCTTGGCCAATGTCCTTTTTGCCATGATTATGGGGATTTATATATTGCTATGGATATAAATTCAAGGCCATATATTATTTGTGATGAATGTGATGCGAAATTTGCAACAATGGAAGATGTTAAAAATAAAAAAATGTGTCAACGTATTGGCTATAGGTGTGTATCTCTTAAAGAGGCAATTGAGCTTGGATATGGAGATTATATTTATGTGGTTAGAAATAATAAGCCAGAGAAATTAATCAAATAATAAATTAGTTAAAAAATGTATGCTTATAAAGTATGCATTTTTTTATTTTGCAATATCGCTATAAAGTTGTTTTTTTATTTTGAAAAAGGTATAATAATATTAATTTAAATTAATTTGGAGAAATTATGGATAAACAACAAAGAATGCAAGAGCTTATTGAAATTATTAATAAGCACAATTATAACTATTATACTTTACTTACCCCAACCATAAGCGACCAAGACTGGGATAAACTGTACTACGAACTTGTAGACTTAGAAAATGAACTAGGTGTTGTTTTGCCACACTCTCCAACACAAAGGGTAGGTGGCGAGGCCTTATCAGGTTTTCAAAAAAACACACACAAAGTAAGGCTTTATTCACTTTCTAAAGTAAGAGATTTAGAAGACCTTGCAAGTTGGATAAACGATATGAAGGAGTTTTCGCCCAATACTCAATTTTCACTAGAATATAAGTTTGATGGCTTGCAACTTGTGTTAGAATACGATAATGGTTATTTAGTTAGCGCAACAACTCGTGGCGATGGTATGGTTGGCGAAAACGTTTTAGCGCAGGCAAAAACAATAAGGTCAGTTCCACTAAACATTAATTTTAAAGGACACCTAATTGTGCAGGGCGAGGGTATGATTTCCTGGGCTGAACATGGTTATGTTCAGGGCGATCGTTGGCAGTTTGCAAGTCCTGCTCCCGAACTTTCCGGAAACTCCGTTACCTTTAACGGTACGCCCGGTCAGGAACTGCGCTTCGGCAGCGCGGCAAATCCT
>JAZOQJ010000075.1:0-5490 GCA_045655985.1 Clostridia bacterium
TCTTCCTAAGACCGCTTGGCCTCCGACTTCTACTACCTTTGCCTTCAACATCAAGATTAATATCGTTTAAATTATCAACATAAAGTACAATATTATACCTTTCATTGTTTGGAACACGCATAGTCACATTACTATTTGGAACCCTTATATCAGAAACACCTTTTACGTTTTTAAAGCCTAGAATGATATCAGATTTTTCTTGAGCAGAAATATCAATTGCACCGCAGATGTTTTGGACATCGATATCGCCATTTGTCCTTGCTATTAAGCAAATATCTGTATCATTATATACTACATTTTCATCAAAAGAGATATTAATTTTTGCTTTAGAGTTAATTGTAGTTGCATCCTTATTAACATACACAAAGTTTTTCATGCCGTTTATGTTAATTTTGCCATTATTCATTTTGATATTAGTTATGTGATATGAGTTGCTTAAGTTAAATTCACCCTTATCCATAACAATTTCATTAACTATAGCGGCGCCTTCTTCTCCATTGTTTTTAATAGTGATTTTACTATTTCCACCTTGAGTTACATATATGCCTTTTTTAGCATCGTTAATAGTAATATTTGTGCCTTTTGAATTAATGTAAGTATCTTTATTTATTACACCAAAGATACCTTTACCATAATCAATATTATATTTTAAAGAGCCATTAAGGTTATCAACTTTTAAATGCATTTGCGTGCCATTTGCCGTAACATCGCCTTCTACATTTTCAAAGCTAAAGCTGCCTGATTTTGAGTTGATTTCAATATTCCCTGTAAACGATTTATATGCACCTGAACCACTATGGTTTGTCATAACAAAGTTATCACACTCAGCGTTTACAATAACGTTATCCGCTTTAGTACTATTTGAAGTGACATTTAAATTATCAATAAAACATCCCTCATTAACATTAACTTTACCATTAGTTTTTATAGTTAGTTTATTTAAGTGTTCCCTTACAAGCCTAATTTCCAAATCACACCTATTAGTAAGTTTCCAGCCATTAGGTTCATAAGTATTAATAACTAATTTACCAGCACTTAATTTGCTTTCATCCAAAGTAAAACCTAATTTTAAATCTTCTAAAGGTGAAGTTGAGAAGCCTTGCATGCTTCCTTTATACCTTATCCTAACAAGATTTTCATCATTTAAAGGCTGTTTTTCGTCAAAAACAACTTTAACGTTAAATGATGAAGAATTAACTATAATATCATTAAACGCACTATCAAATTGATCTTCAATATTAAAACTTGTGTATTCAATTTTATTGCCTTCATTATTAAATTTTATATATGCTAAATTAAACCCAAAAATTTGCTTATTTGGGAATAGAGCTAAAGCACCTGCACCTATTAGCACCAAAACAATGCCAATAATTAATAAAATAATAACAAGCGCCAAAATTCTTTTAAGTATTTTCATAAAAATCTCCTAATTACAAAGTAATTATACCACCATATTTTAACAAAATCAATACAAAAATTACAAATTTAAGTATTATTTTATTGATTTTCGAAAGTTATCAACATTTGCTTTAACATTAATAATTCTTCTTTTTGAGTAGATGCCCCCGCCGTTAAACCTATTTTAATATTTTTTGATAAAGGCAGATTGTTTAATTTTAGCGCCTCAAACACCTCATTTACATCTTCAATAAAAACCACCTTAGTATACTTTTGAAGGTTGTTATATAGTTCCTGAGTATTGCTAGAATTTTTACCACCAACAACTATCATAAAATCAACCTTTTTTGCTAGTTCTACTGATTTTTCATTTATTTGTTTTTGCGCCGAGCAAATAGATTTATTTACAATAAGCTCACATCCATAGTCCTCGCAAATTTTACTAATTTTTTCAATAATTTCGTCGGCTTTTTGAATATTAAAAGTAGTTTGACATATTAAATAAAATTTTTTTTGTTTTTGAGGATTAAAGTTTTTAAGGTCCTCTAATTTTTCAACCAAAATTGGAGCACTTTCACACCAACCAATAGTGCCCAAAACTTCCGGATGTATTTTTTCAAAACTACCATGTTTACCAACAATAATTATAGAGTAGCCTTTTTTTGAATACTCCTCAACCTTTTCATGTATTTTTGTAACGTTAAAGCATGTACAATCTTTATATTTTATATTGTTTTTTTTAAGATACTCATACGTACTTTTAGGTTCACCATGAGCACGTAAAATTACAGTGCTATTTGAAGGAATTTCCTCTATATTTTGAATAGTTTTAATGCCTTCATTCTCTAACATTTTATTCACATTTTTATTATGTACAATCTCTTTAAAAAGTACAACATTTTTGTTTCCTTTTGCCGTATTTAAAGCAGTATTTATTGCAATAGTACACCCAGCGCATAAGCCACACGTTTCACTTATTTCTATATTCATGCGTTTATTATAACAAAAAGTTTATTATAATTCAAGTCTAATTTAAAAGAGTAGCAAAATAAAAAAAAGAAGGTGTTTAGCCTTCTTTTAAAATTAAAAATTCAAACAAACTTCGCGAAAATTACAATAATCACGAATTTCCTCTACAAGTTCTATTAAATTGGGATTTATTTTTTCAGAAACATCTTGTATACTTCTTCTACCGTGAAGCCACTCTTCAGTTAAAACAAGTTCTTCAAAATCTATAAGAATTGGCTCTTTCCCATTTGATTCCATCATTTCCTGTAAAGAAAAATCTGTCCTATCGAATGTGTATAAAGGATATTTTTTAATATCTTCTTCTGTTAAATTTTGAAAATCGCCAACCCAGAAAAATTTATCTTCAGTTTCGCCATCACTATTTATTAGCGATTGCTTAACAAAAATATGATATTTATCAACCTCTGAAAATCCGTGTGCCAACACTGGAATATATAAAGCATAAACATCATCTGAACTAATCATTAATTTTTTTTCCATATATTCATCCTCTTTTATAAGATAACACACAAGCAATAAATTGTCAAGAAGTTTGTTGAAATTTACTGAAAATTAGAAATAAAAGAACCACCGAAGATGTGAATAGTGGTGGTTTTTAAATACATATAGAATATAATAGACATTAAGTAAGGTAGTAGCCTTAAGGAATATCTGCAGACATGTATATTGCCCGTCGCTGCTAGCGACAAAAAAAAGAACCTTGGGTTAAGGTTCTTTTTGTTTACTCTTTACTTAATAGGTTTCCCTTGTATTACACTCTCTTTCAAAGTATTCTATGAATACTTTGCGTCGACTAAAGCTCCAACGAATGTTACTTCGTTGCTCACTCTCTTTAAAGGAGGTGATCCAGCCGCACCTTCCGATACTGCTACCTTGTTACGACTTCACCCCAGTCATCTGTTTTACCTTTGGCAGCTGCCTCCCTTACGGGTTAGCTCACCGACTTTAGGTCCCCCAGACTCCCATGGCGTGACGGGCGGTGTGTACAAGACCCGGGAACGCATTCACCCCGACATGCTGATTCGGGATTACTAGCAACTCCATCTTCGTGTGGGCGGGTTGCAGCCCACAGTCTGAACTGAGATAACTTTTTTGAGGTTTGCTCCACATTGCTGTCTCGCTTCTCTTTGTAGTTACCATTGTAGCACGTTTGTAGCCCAAGGCGTAAGAGGCATGATGATTTGACGTCATCCCCACCTTCCTCCGTATTATCTACGGCTGTCTTATTAGAGTTCCTAACTTAATATTGGCAACTAATAATAAGGGTTGCGCTCGTTGCGGGACTTAACCCAACATCTCACGACACGAGCTGACGACAACCATGCACCATCTGTTTTTGTGTTTCCATATTGCTACTTCCATTTCATATGTTTCCATACTATGCACAAAATGTCAAGCCTTGGTAAGGTTCTTCGTGTTGCGTCGAATTAAACGACATGCTCCGCTGCTTGTGCGGGTCCCCGTCAATTCCTTTGAGTTTCAACCTTGCGGCCGTACTACTCAGGCGGGATACTTATCGCGTTTGCTTCGATACGCACGGAGTCGATTCCGCACACATCTAGTATCCATCGTTTAGGGCGTGGACTACCAGGGTATCTAATCCTGTTTGCTCCCCACGCTTTCGAGCCTCAGTGTCAGTTACGAGCCAGTAAGCCGCCTTCGCCTCTGGTGTTCCTCCTAATATCTACGCATTTAACCGCTACACTAGGAATTCCGCTTACCTCTCTCGCACTCTAGCCAAACAGTATTGAATGCAGTTCTATGGTTGAGCCACAGGCTTTCACATTCAACTTATCTCGCCACCTACACTCCCTTTACGCCCAGTTATTCCGGATAACGCTCGCTACCTATGTATTACCGCGGCTGCTGGCACATAGTTTGCCGTAGCTTCCTCATAGGGTACCGTCATCTTATTCTTCCCCTATAACAGAAGTTTACAATCCGAAGACCTTCTTCCTTCACGCGGCGTTGCTGGGTCAGAGTTTCCTCCATTGCCCAATATTCCCCACTGCTGCCTCCCGTAGGAGTATGGACCGTTTCTCAGTTCCATTGTGGCCGATCACCCTCTCAGGTCGGCTAACCATCGTCGCCTTGGTGGGCCGTTACCTCACCAACTAGCTAATGATACGCGAACCCCTCTTAAAGTGGATTGCTCCTTTTACCCCTGGGTCATGCGACCCTGTGGTCTTATGCGGTATTAGCACCTATTTCTAAGTGTTATCCCCCTCTCTAAGGCAGGTTGTTCACGCGTTACTCACCCGTCCGCCACTGCAGTAATGTTCAGCACTAAACATACCCTTATGATACGCTTAGTGCTAAACACCACTACCGTTTGACTTGCATGTGTTAAGCACGCCGCCAGCGTTCATCCTGAGCCAGGATCAAACTCTATTGTTTATGGTATATTAAATAGCCTATAGCTACTTGATATCAAAATAATAGATTTAATCACTAAGACTCAATAAATCTACTGACTTATCCGTAAATTGATTGTTCTTATTAATTTTTTTGAAATTAACAAGGGACTTTTTGTACTTTCTTGTACTTACCTATTAATTTGTAAAGTGTTCATTTGCACCCATTTCTCAATCAGTGCTCCCGTAGTATACACCCTAAAAAAAACAAAGTCAACAGTTTTTAAAAAATTTTTTTATTTTTTTTGATTTTTTTATTTTTTGACATTTTTTTTAAGAAACACACCTTTTTTATTATATGATTTCCCGCTAAATTTAGCCATTTTTTAATTTAAAATATAATACTTATTTCATGAAAAATAATTTAAGTAAAAATTTTTATTATATCGCGCGCATGTACGTGCGTGCGCGTCTTAATATATATAAATTATAAATTTGTTTTTGCAAGAAATTGTATTAATTATTTTTATTTTTTAACTTTTTTTTGTTTTACTACTAAAAATTAGTGCGAAAATAAAGGAGAACATAACTGCAGCAGCAATGCCGGCAGCGGTTGCGCAAAGACCACCTGTAAAAATACCTAAAATTCCTTTAAAGTCGGATCGTAGCCATGTCGTTCTGTGAGCCAAGGAGTTGAAAAATGATGTTG
>JAZOQJ010000076.1:0-16445 GCA_045655985.1 Clostridia bacterium
ATTAAATAAAAATTAAAATTTTTACATACAATAATATTAATAATTTATATTGGCGGTTAATTTTATAAATGAAATTTTTTTTAAAACTTTTTATAGCAAGTTTATCTATGGCTGGGGGCATAATAGTTGCTCTTTTTGCGCCTTTTTATACATGGCTTACTTATACTTTAGTTATTTTATTACCCATTCTTTTTTGCATATATTTTTGTTCTTTTTTTGCTAAAAAAGGGAATTTTTTACACGAAAAACTTTCTCATGTTATATTTTTGGTAATAATATTTTCATTTGCACTAGAAGTGGTTTTTTACTTGTTTTACTTAACAGGACTATTAGAATATTTTAGAGATATAGAATCTGCTAAAAATTGGATACAAAGTTTTGGTACACTTTCATTTTTAATATTTTTTATAATTCAGTTTTTACAAGTAGTTATTTTGCCAATACCTGCGCAAATTTCAATTATAGCGGGTGTATTACTTTTTGGACCAACTCAAACCTTTTTAATATCAAGTAGTGCAGTTATTGTTGGTAGTATAGTTTGCTTTTTAATAGGCAAAGTATGTGGCAATAAAGTAATGTATTTACTTTTTAAAAAGGAAACAGCTGACCATTATAGAAATTTACTTTCTATAAGAGGTAGAATATTGCTTCCCATATTTTTCCTGCTCCCAATTTTTCCTGATGACCTGCTTTGTTTTGCATCTGGTGCAACTAGCATGAAATTTAATACATTTTTAATAATTACCTCAATTTTTAGACCAATTTCAATAGCATGTATTTGTTGGGTGGGAAGTGGTAAACTTATTCCTTTTTCATCTTGGGGAATTCCTATTTGGGTGGTTTTAATAGTGCTTTTAGTTGTCGCGACTGTTTTACTTTTAAAATATCAAGTAGAACTTGAAAATTGGATTGTAAAAACCTTTTCAAAATCAAAAAAATAATATTATTTTATGTGTTTTGTAAAATTGATTTGCATTTTGAAAAATACTTGATATAATATAATTAATAAAGATTTGTTAAAAAACAATCTTAAGTTAACAAAATCAGAAAAAACCATGCAAAGTACTAAAGTTAACTTATGGTTTTTTGCGTTTTTAAAGGAATTTTTTTATGAGACAATTTGAAGTAGTAAAACCAGAATTTAGGAAACATCCAAACGTAGAACTTAAGGCACCAAAAAGGGCAACAAAATGTTCTGCAGGCTATGATTTGTATTCGCCAATTGATGTGCAAATCGCTCCTCAAACAAGTAAACTTATTTGGACTGATTTTAAAGCGCAATTTAACCCAAATGAAGTTATGTTTTTAGTTGTAACAAGCGGTATGGGTAAAAAAGGCGTAATGCTTGCAAATACCATTGGTGTAATTGATAGTGATTATTATGGCAATGAATCAACTGATGGCAATTTAGGTATTAACCTTTATAACTATGGAACAAATCCTTATGTTATTCAAGCAGGTGATAAAATTGGTCAAGCTATTTTTACCAACTTTTTAACAGTTGATAATGAAGAAGAAATAACTACTGTTCGTACAGGTGGGTTTGGCTCAACAAATTCAAATAAATAATATAAAAAATAAAAGAGGGTTTAGTATGCAAAAAAATAAACTACTAAAGTTTATAAGCGTTTTTCAAATTATAGTGTTTAGTATTTTGCTTTTAGTGGGTGTTTTATCACTAGCGTTAGCACTTTTTAAATACTTTGAATTTGAACCCGTTTTAAATTTAGTTAATGAACAATTAAATATTGTAAATGTAATATATTTATATGTTGTTTACTTTTTTGAAGCAATTATATTAACGCTTCAAATTACATTTATACCAGCAGAGTTTTCTGCAATTATATATACAGCATTACTTTTTATAATTACTTTATTGTGTTTTGTGTTTGCAATAAACGCTTCTCGTTGCGCCTCAAATAAAACTAAAGGTAAAGGCGGCGCTGTATTTTTACTAATACTTAATTTTTTAGTTGCAGTAGGGTTAACTGTGTTTGCAGTTTATCTATTTATGTATACTGACATTATTAAGGAAACAACTACAGATTCTGCTGTTCTTGCATTTTTAGTATACGAGCACGAGTTTAATTTTGATTATTTAATGTATGCTTACTATGCATTTGCGGGCACAATGCTATTTATTAGTATTTTTGATTTAATTGGCGTTATTTTACAAGGTAAAAAATCATCTAAAAAAGAGCAGGAAAAACAACCTGAAACAGTTGGATATGGTTCTTATAAACCAAAAATGCAACCACAACAACCTGCTCCAAAGCAGATTGAAAATAAACCGGCTCAAAATGTCAATAAAACAGCCCAATATTTTAAGTATCAAGACTCTAAAAGTACCAACCCATATATAAATGGCAATGCTGAACTTGCCGAGGAAGATTTATTTGGTGATTTAAAACCTAAAAAAGAGGAAAAAGTCGAGCCATTAAAACCAGCGTCATCAGCAGTAAGTTTTAATGATTTTAATGCAAAAAATATTGACCCTATTAAAAAAGAAGAGAGCGATAAACCTCAAGTTAATTCATTAAACTCTACATTCAATCGTACAATAAACGATAAGCCTGTAAATAGTTTTATGGGTAATGCACCAAAACCTCAATCTGCACCTTTTAGCGCTCAAGTAAATGCATATAATAATTATTCAAATACTCCATTTGGCCAAAATAATATGGGTATGTATAATCAATCATATCAAATGCCATACAATAACTATATGCAAAACCCTTATGCACAAAATAATCCGTTTGCGCAAAATGTAAATCCTCAACCAAGCATTAATTTGACAATTCAAACTCCAACTCCAGCGCAAGTTGGTACAACTAATAATTTAAATCAAAACGACCCACAGGTTGTAAGCGTTACACCAAAACCTGCACCAAAAAGTGCGGATGACGCGTTTAAAGTGGCTCCAAAACCAGCACCTCAAGCAGTTGCGGTTAAAAAACCAGCAGATAGTGGCACTTTAACAGATAAATTAAAAGAGTTAAGCGCATTAAGGCAATCAGGTGCAATTTCGGATGACGAATATAAAGCGCTAAAACAAAAAGCCTTCCAAAAATTTTTAAAATCTTAAAAATAAAAAAGATAGCATGTAAACTTTGCTATCTTTTTTGTTGTGGTTTTATTTATTTAATATAAAGTTTGATGCACTTGTTGCAGCAATTGCACCATCAGCGCAGGCTGTTATAATTTGTTTAAGTGGTTTAGAAATTATATCTCCACACGCGTAAATTCCTTTTAAATTTGTTTGCTTATTAGCGTCAACTAAAATGTATCCAAATTCATCTAATTTTAAAGGGGGTAAAAGGCTAGTATCAGCAACTTTGCCAATAGACACAAAAACTCCCGCTACATCAATTTTTTTAGGTTCATTATTTTGAGTAAATTCAAGTGCTTCCACAGTATTTTTGCCAATTATGTTATTAGTTATGGCGTTTTCAATAAACTCTACATTTTTAAGGGCTTTTGCTCTATTTAAAAGCACTATATCTGCTCGGTATTTTTCACTTCTATTTAAAACATATACTTTATTTGCTACATTGCTTAAATAAATAGCATTTTCCATGGCTGTATTACCACCGCCTATTACTGCGACATTTTTGTTTTTAAAAAATGCACCATCACAAACTGCGCAATAACTTACTCCGCGTCCTGCAAATTCCATTTCACCAGGAGCGTTAAGTTTTTTAGGTTTAGCACCAACTGCTATAATAATAGTTTTTGTTTTAATTTTGTTATTACCTGTAGTTAAAATTGTTTTAATTTGTTCATTTTCATTTTCAATTTTTGTAGCATTTTCGTAAATAATTTCCACATTTAAACTTTGTATATGCTCACCCATTTTTTGCATTAACTCCATTCCGTTAATGTTGTGAAAGCCAGGGTAGTTATCAACTTCAAAAGTGTTGTTAACTTCGCCACCTAAAAAGTTGCCCTCTAAAATGCAAATTTTAAGTCCTGCTCTTTTTGCATATATACCTGCAGTTAGCCCCGCAGGCCCTCCACCAATTATTACTAAATCGTAAATGTTTTCCATAAAAAATCTCCAAATTCATTTTAACAAATATTTTTGCCTTTATCAAATGAATTTAAAAGTTTTAATATATTTAATTAAACGCCCTTTCTTTTTCATTTTCATAATGTTCTTCGCCACCAAAAGTTTGTTTTAAAGAGTGGTCACGATTATTATCAAAATTTTTGTGCCTTTTACGCCTATTAAACTTTTCTTCTCTTAAGGCTTGTTTAACAGTAAGCCTTCCTTTGTATTTTATAACAGCGTAAGTTAGCCAAAGCGCCGCAAAACCAATAATTATATAAATAATTCGACTAAAAATGTTTGCTTGATAGCCAAAAATTCCGGCAACAAAGTCGTATTGAAAAAAACCTATACAAAACCAATTTAAACAACCTAAAATACATAAAATAAAAGAAATTAATGTTATCATAATTTGCTCCTTAAACTATACTCAATTTTATTATGTAAAAAAAAGAATAAAAATATTTCAAAATTTGTAAAATTTCCCATTATTTATTAATTTATGTGATAAATTTTGTGCACAAAAAATTGACTTTTAATAGTTATTGCAATATTTTCATAAATATGATATCCTAAAAGCATGAAAGTAGTTAATATTAATATTTCTAATACACAACTTGATGCTTTGTATAGGGTTTTGGACGAAATTGACTCTTATGGCGATAGTTTGGACGAAAAAAGCGTTTTAATAGTTCCTGATAACTATTCATTAAACGCTGAAAAATTATATTTTGAACATTTGGAAAAAAAGTCTACATTTAACGTTGAGTTTTTAACTTTTTCGCGCCTTGCTAATAAAACGCTTAAGGAAGTGGGGTTAAATATTAACTTAATTAATAAAACTACTGCTGAACTTATTTTAACAAAAATTATTTATGAGGAAAAGGACAAACTTAAACTATTTAACAAGCCTTTAAAAAATGGTGTTTTGGAAGAGATTTATAATACTATAAATCAATTTAAAAGTTCTTGTATTTTGCCTCAGGAAATTGAAATAGCAAACAACAACTCTCTTTTAAGCCAAAAACTACATGATATTAAATTTTTATACACTAAATTTGAGGATGAAATTAAAAAATTTGGCTTAGATGGATCAACCAGGCTAAATTTATTTTGTGAGCAGATAAAAAATAGTGAAAGCATTAAAAATACAAGGTTCTTTTTTGCCTTTTTTGAATCATTTACTTATCAACAACAAATGGTTTTGCTTTCATTAATAAAGCATGCAAAAAGCGTGAGCTTTGGTTTAAGCGCAACAACCTTTCAGCCCAATAGCAGTGTTTATTTAAATGAAAATTTAATTAAAGTTTTGGACGTTGTAAAATTATCAAAAATAAAGGCTAATATAAAAAATTTTACAAGTAGTTTGCCACCTGTTTGTAACCATATATTAAATAACGCGTTTAGTTATAATAAAAAAACTTTTGACTTATATAGTAAGGAAAATGTAATATTTTCTGATTTACCAATTATGTCAGTTACGGATGGGCTAAATCAAAATACATTTAAACGGGAAGAAAGTTTCTCAAAAAGTGAATTAAAGACTCAAATAGCACTAGTTGAAGCAAAGAGCGAGCAAGAAGAAGTTGAATTTATTGCAAAACAAATTAAAAGTGATATGTACTTTAAACAAATAAAGCCAAACAACATTCAGGTTGCGGTTTGTGATTTAGAAAGTTACGCGCCCATAATAAATCAAGTATTCACAAAATTTGGTTTAGATTTTTATATTAGCAAAAATGAAAAACTTAATAACAATTTTTTTGTGAGAGATTTAAAAAATATAATTTCGCTAATATCTTCAGGTTTTTTAAGTCGGGAATATTTTGCATATTTAAAATCTAGTGTAATATCTCAAAAATTTGTAAAAGACGTACTAAAAAATAATGACGAATGTTTTAAAATTTTAAACTTAGATGATAACGTATTAAATTTATCTATTCAAGAAACAAGTGAAATTATTTTATCAAAATATTTAAAAATTGTACAACAATTTGAAAATTACACATTAAAATTTGGCGTAATGTATAGCCCATTTACTGCAAAACTAGTGAACGTTGAAGATAATTTTAAACAACAAATTAATTTAGTTGTTAATTTAACAACAACTCCACTTATTAACCTTTATAATAGTTTTAAACAAAATAATGAAGCATTGTTTTATACTAAAGGTTTTTTTAATTTTTTTGAGGAAATTTACGCTCAAACTACTTTAAACGAAATTGCGCTAGAGTTTAATACAAAGGCTGATTTTTACCATGAAAAAATTACAGAGCATGCATTTAAAAATGTAGTGACAATTTTAAATGATATTAATTTAATTTTTGATAATAAGGTTATTGAGCCTCAAGAGTTTTTTAGTATATTTATAACTGCGCTTGAAAATATAAAAATTTCAATTTTACCAATTGGCGCTAATCAAATATATGTGGCAGACTCTTCTTCTAATTCATTTATAAATTGCTCAAGTATGTATATTGTTGGCGCAACAATCAACACTTTTCCAAATTTTAAGCAGGATTTGGGTATTCTTTCAGATCAAGACATATCAAAACTTAATTGTAAAAAGAATTTAGAGCCAACTATTCGTGATATAAACAAAAAAGAAAAATATACATGTTTTGAACTTTTAACTTTGGCGACTAAAAAACTTGTTGTAAGTTATGCGTTATCTGCTTTTGGCGCAAATCAAACAAAAAGCGAAATATTTAATATAATTTCTAGTTTGTTTACTGTAAATAATAAACCTATTTCAATAATAAAAACAGCAAACATTTTTTCTTCAGTTTTAAAAATAGCGGACGAAAGCAAAAAAAATCAAATGCTTGCCTCTATTTTAGGTAATAAAAAACATTTAATTGAATCTAGTGCTACAAACGAAATAATTAAAAAAGTTCTTAAAAAACTTGAACCTCAATTAAAAGTATCTTATAAGTTTACTCATCAAAATAATATAATTGAAGCAAGGCAGTTGTTTTTGCAAAGAGGTACAACAAGTGTGTCAAAAATTGAAACGTACTATGCTTGCCCGTATAAACATTTTTTACAATATGGTATAAAACTTAAGGAAAGAGAATTATTTGATATCAAGCCACTTGATATAGGTAACATAATGCATGCTGTTGTTGAAGTTTTTGTAAAAAAATTAGCTAAATCAAAAATGAAAATTTCAAAAGAAAATTTTTCTAATATTATTGAAGATATTTTTGAATATGTTTGTCAAAAAGAAGAATTCCAAAAACTTAATTCTAAAGATTATATTTTTAATAAAAAAAGTTTATTAAATGAAAGTATAAGGGTATGTGATGCCATTTACTATCAACTTCATAACTCATCTTTTAAACCAAGTAGTGAAGATGTTGAAAAAAGTTTTAATTTTACGCTAAATGGCTTTAATATTAGCGGGAAAATTGATAGAATAGATACTTTTAATGACATGATTAGGCTAATAGATTACAAAACCGGAAAGGCGGAATTTTCTTTTAATGAAATTTACTATGGTAATAAACTGCAACTTATGATTTATGCTTTAGCAATATCCAATATCATGCAAAAACAGGTGGCGGGGGTGTTTTATTTTCCAATTAAAAACTCTTTTGCTAAAACACAAGAAAATTTATATTCACTATATAAACTTTCAGGCACGTACTTAAACAGCATTGATGTTCTGAAACTTATGGATAATAAAGTTTGTGAAGATTTTGTTGTAAGTGATATAGTAAAAGGAAAAATTAAAATTAGCAAAGAGGGCGAAATTGAACTTGACCATTTTACAAAAGCCGCTACTCTTACTCCGCTTGAGTTTCAAAACATATTGCTTTATGCTAAAGAAATGTTTATAAAAGCTTGCGATAATATTTTAGAAGGCGATATTCAAAAAAGCCCTAAAGAAATTGGTGGTTTTAGTTATTGTAAAAATTGCACATATAATTCTATTTGCGGATATAACGAAAATGCGCCTTTTAGAAAACAAAATTTAACTATTAATAAAGATTCTTTTATTATTGGAGAAAAGGATGGCGAATGATTTTTTAAAAAATGAACGATTTACCAACAGCCAATTTGAAGCAGTTAAAAACGATTACGGCAATGTGCTTGTAAGCGCTTCTGCAGGTAGTGGAAAAACGAAAGTTTTAATTGGAAGAATTGTAAATTTGTTAGTTGAAAAAAAATGTAAAATTAAAGACCTTTTGGTTGTTACATTTACAAATGCTGCAGCTGACGAAATGAAGGCTAGGCTTAAACAAGAACTAATTAAATATAATATGCTAGATGAACTTGACGATTTAAACAATGCAGATATTTTCAATTTGCATAAGTTTTGCTCGAAAGTTATTAAAGAATTCTTTTTTGAAATTGGCCTAGATTCTTCATTTGGCGTGTTAAGTGAAAATGAGGCAGATTATTTACTCGCTGATTGCGTGGAAAAAAGTATCATTGAGCGTATTAATGATACTGAATTTCAAATGCTTTTAGAGTCGTTTAATAAAGATAGAAACTATTTAAGTTTTAAAAAGACTGTGTTTAAAATACATAAGTTTTTAGGCGCTGTACAAGACAATACTTTATGGACACACGAAGTTTTGAATAATTCGTTTGAACTTAGTGATAATAACAAAGCTTTAAAGTTTTTAAATGATTATTACACTTCAAAATTACAGGATTTAAATAAAAGCATAAAGTCTTTAAAAATAAATTGTGAAAACTATGAAAAACTTTATAATGCATGTCAGGAAATTGAAAATGCAATTCAAAAATTTTTCAATAAAACCTTTACACAAAATTTTGAAACATTAAAATGTAAATTTAATTTTCCTATAATGCGGGGTAAGGCAAAGGATGAAGAAGAGCAATTTTTAAGACAAAAATATAGCAATATAAAAAAACAGGTACAAACTATTATTGAGGCGTTTGGAGAGTGCTGTGATTTTAACACTTTAGACGAAGTTAAATTTAACTTAAATCAAAATAAAAATAAGGTATTAAAGCTTCTTGATTTTGTTAATTTTGTAAATAATAAATACTCCCTTTTAAAACAAAAATTTAATAATTTAGATTTTAGTGATTTAGAGCAATATGCTCTTAAAATTTTACAAAATGATAACATTTTAGAAATTATTAAAGAAAGATACAAATATATTTTTGTTGACGAGTATCAAGATACTAACTCATTGCAAGAAAAACTACTGTCCCTAATTTCTAAAGGCGATAATTTGTTTATGGTGGGCGATGTTAAGCAAAGTATTTACGGGTTTAGGTTTTGTAATCCACAAATTTTTATTGATAAATATAAAAGGTTTGAAAATTCGTTAAGCGATACCAACTTTTTAATAAACTTAAATAAAAATTTTAGAAGTCAAAGAGAAATTTTGGAGTTTTGTAATTTTATTTTTTCACGCATTATGACAGATGAAACCTGCGCGCTAAATTATAGTTCATCTTCTATGTTTGAAAGCGGTAAAGATAATCTAAAAAGTAATAAACCACTTGTAAACATTGCAATTTTTAATGAAGAAAAAACCGAAAAAGAGCAAGCAAAAGGTTTGTACACTTTACAGGAAGTTGATAATCAACTAGATGCCTCACTTGATAATCAAATTGTGTATATTGCAAATCAAATTAAAATTTTATTAGGTGAACAAATTTATGATGATAATTTAAAAGCGTATAGGCAAATTCAATTTTCAGATATAGCAATACTTTCTCGTAATCGAAGTAAAACTTTAGCTAGAATAAATCAAATATTTAATAAAATTAAAATACCAGTAAATGCAAGTTATAAAACTAAACTTTTTGAAAGCGAGCATGTTAATTTAATTTTAAATTATTTAAAAATTTTAGATAACTTTTATCAGGATATTCCGCTTTACTCGGTTTTAAATTCTTTTATATATGGGTTTACTGAAAACGATTTAAGTTTAATTAAATTAAAAGAAACTAATTGTAAATTTTTTTATGAAAATATTGAATATTTTTATAGCAAAAAAACTGAGTCTTTAGAAGAAGAGGCAATTTTAAATAAACTTACTAAATTTTATACAGATTTAAGCGCCTTAAAAAAAATAAAAGAACGTGTTAGTTTAATTGAACTATTAGATGAAATTTTGTTTAACTTTTCAGTGGAAGAATATTATGTACAAAACGAAGACACTGAAGGCGCACAAAATATAAAACTGTTTTATGACTTTGTAAAAACTAGCGGATTTGAAAGTGTCCACGAACTATTGTTTTACATTGAAAATTTTGGACAAGATAAATCATTTGATAAAAATATTACCGATAGTGATAACTCTGTAACACTTACTACAATTCATTCAAGCAAGGGGTTAGAGTATCCAATTGTATTTTTAATTGATTGTGGTAGTAAATTTTCAAATTCATCTTTAAAAGAAAATTTTGTAATGGATTTAGACCTTGGTATTTCTACTACATTTGTTGATACGCAGTCTCACATAATGCGTGATGTTCCAACAACCAAAGGCATAAAACTTAAAAAGAAACTTTTTGAACTGCAAGAAGAAATGAGGCTTTTATATGTTGCGTTAACAAGGCCTAAAAATATGTTGTATTTGGTTGGTGAAATAGATTTAGAAAATGTAAAAGAATTTGAAAGTAGTACAGATATTTTGTCGCAAAATTCATACTATTCTTGGATATTGGGTTTACTTACTCCAGAACAATTGTACACTTTAAGTACTTTAAAAAAATTGATTATAAATTACAATGATTGTAAATTTGAGTTTAATGTTTTAGAAAAAATTGATATTGATATGTCTGTTCAAGAAAATTTGATTGATATTAATTTTAACACAAAAATTATTAAAGACTTTTTAAATTATAATCCACCAATAAGTTCTAATAAATTAAGGTACACAGTAACTGAAATATTAAATGAAGAAGAAAATGAGGAAAAACTAAATTATGTTTATAAACTTCCTCAAAAAGATGTTGAAATCGACTACTCGAAAGTAGGTACAATCTACCACGAAATAATGCAAAAATTAGACTTGCAAAACAAAACTGTTTTAGAACTTAAAAGAGAGATTCCATGCCTTGTAGAAGAATATAATAAAAACCTAAATGATTTAGAAAAAATTAATGAAAAACAAATTGAAAACACATTATATTCTTTAGTAGATATCGTTGATAAAAATGATAAACTTTACAAAGAAGTTGGCTTTCATTTATATGAAAGTGCAAATAATTTAAATTTAGGTACAAGCCAAGAAAAGGTGGCGGTACAAGGCGTTGTAGATTTAATTATAGAAAAAGAAAATGAAATTTACGTTTTAGACTATAAAACTTCTCGCTTAAAACATGAAAAAGATTTTGTTGCAAAATACAAAAAACAATTAGATTTATACGCTATTTCTGTGTCGAAATTCTTCAAAAAACCAGTTTCTAAAAAAATTATCTACTCATTTTATTTAAATAGGCTAATTTTTGTTTGACAATTTGCCAAAATAAGTTATACTTAATTGACTGAAAATATATTTTTTGAGGTGATTATGCTTTCAAAATTTCAAATATTAAGTGATGGTCTCACTGACATTATAGATGATTTAAGAACACAAGTGGGTTCTATTTTTGCAAATTTTTCAATAAACACAATTTCAATTTTAATTAGTGTTTTATTTTTAGTTTTAACAATTATAACCTTTATAGTTGTAATGCTTTCTGTTGAAACTAAATCAATGAGAACATTTACAAATATTGAAAAATATTTAAATAGGCATCCGGAAATTACTAAGGATAATATAGTTGAATTTAATAAATTAATGAAGGCTCGAAGCGTTCCTTCTTCTATTAGGGTGCAATGGCAAAACTATGTTGTAAATAGAGGTAAACAGCCAAGTGACTTTTTAAGTGAAGAACGTATTGTCGATAAGCCTTTAAAATCAAGCAAATATAAAACAACTGTTAAATTTTATAATTTTGCTTCGCTTTTAATTGCGGGTATTGGATTTTTACTAGGTTTATTCTTTTATTGGGATGTAAACTTAAGCGGTATTAGTGCGGGTGTTTTAGACGTTTTATTCTTATCTTCTTTAACTCCTGTCGCACTTTTAATTTTAACAGTTGTGGTAAATGCGATTGTAAGCTATAGGTACAATACAATTGTAACTACATTATACGAAAATGTTGAACCTTTAGGTAAAATGCTTGACGCAGCGTGCAAAGATATGCCTGAATTTGTGGATTACGAAATTTTATTTACTCCAAAAGAAATTAGAAAAGGCATCCCTGTTTTACAAGAATTTTTACGTCAAAGAAGTTTAAAAGAGCAAGAAGAAATTGAAAAAGCTAAAAAGAGCGAAGTTGAAAGCGAAAACTACAACTTTGAAGACCTTGGCGTAGATGGCTCACTTGTTATGGATAAAGCCATGAAAGAAAGCGAGCACTACTTAAGCAATAGACGTAGATATCAAGCAGAAATTGAACAAATTGAGTCTGAAAAAGATTTACTTACTAGAAACTTTGATGACAAGTCAAAAATTAGCCAAAGAAAATTAAGAGATATTAAAGACAATCAACAAAGACTAAAAGAAAAACTTGATGTTACAACAAATAAAATTATGGCAAATGAACTTAGAAAGCAACAAGCTGACGAAGTGAAAAAACAACAAGCCATTGAAAAAGAAATTGACGAAGATAACGACAAATATATTCAAGAACTTAAAAAACTTGAAGAAGAAGTTGCTAAAAGACGTGAAGAAATTGAAAAAGCAAGACGTTATGTAGAAAATGTCCTTAAAAACGAATTTAAATCATACTCGGATAAAATTTATAATACACTTTCTGATGAAGTTGGTGAAAACTTAAGTATTCAAATGGTTAAGTTTAATAAAGAAAAAGCCGAACTTGAACAAAAAATTAATGAAAATAACAACTTTGTTAATGAAAGAGATGCGCTTTATCAAGATAAACTTAATCAAATTGAACAACTAAGCCAATTAATTTTAGCAAAAGACGAGGAAATACGTTCTTTAAACGAAAATATTACAAATGCTCAACAAGCAATTAATGTTAAACATAAAGATAGAAAAGACTTAATTGACGCTTTAAATGTAAGAAATCAACAATGTCAAGAACTTACAACTGCAGTTTCTGAAAGAGATAATGTTATTAAAAAGCAAGAAGAAATTATACGTGAAATGACGTTTAATTTAGAGCAAGAAAAACAAAAATTTGCCGAACTTAAGTCTGAAAAAGAAACTGAAATTCACCACTATTATGATGCACTTGGAAGAGAATTCTTCTACGATATTAACGATAGACCTTACTTTTATGACGAAACTGGTAAAGTTGTTTACTATGATGAAGCTAATTTAGAGCACTTAATTAAACTTGACAAAAAGGTTCAAGAAATTAAAATGCACGAAATGGTTACAAATGAACAGCCAAGCAAAGAAAAGCAAGAAGAAGTTTTAATTGCTAGCGACAATTTCTTTGACGATGTACCGCAAACACCTATTGAGGAAGTAAAAGAAGAAAATATTCCTGAAACTCCTGTAGAAACTGAGGAAAAACCTGCTGATGAAGAAATTAAACTACCAGAAGTTGAGCCAGCGGCTAAGGAAGAAATAGTTGAGGAAATTAAAGAAGAACCAATAAAAGAAGAAAGCGCTCCTAAGGCTGAAAAGAAAGAGCCTACAATGTCACTTTCTCAAAAGAGAGCTTTAAAACTTCAAAAAATGAAAGAAGCTCAAAACGCGCAAAAACCTTCATCTAAAGCATCAGAAAAACCTAAGATGCAAGAAGCAAATGAAGAACCTAAACCTCAAGAAAAACTAAAGGAACCTAAGAAAGAACCTGAAATGTCTTTAGCTCAAAAAAGAGCTTTAAAACTTCAAAAGGCAACACAAAAAAATAGCGACTCTAAACCTCAGGTTAAAAAACAAGAAAAACCAAATACACCAGAAATGCCTAAGGAAGAAGTAAAAGCAGAGCCTAAAAAAGAAACTGCAAAAACTCCTGCAAAAAAATCTGGCAAAAAAGAATTTTTAAGTGATGCTGAAGTTTTTGAACAAGCGTTTAAAGATTTGGATATGGCTGCGTTTAACGCTAAACTTTCAAATGTATTTGAACAAATTGATGCTCAAAGCAAATCAAATAAAAAGAAAAAGTAAATTATAAGATGTTATTCTTACGAATAACTAATTTGATAAATCAAATTCATTGCTAACGCAATGCTTATAATTTGAAATCTGCCTTGGCTCTCAAATGTAAACAAGTTTACGCTTGCTCGCCTGCGTTGATTATAAATAACTGTTTGTAAAACAAACTTTTTGCTAACGCAATGCTTATAATTTGAAACCGTCGTTGGCTCGAAAATACAAAAGTAAACTTTTGTGCTTCGTTTTCTTGCCTAGGCTATAAAAAAATCCACGACAAAAAAATTAAAATCCACGACATTTAATTTAAATATTAAAAGAAAGGCTACCACGACTAAGCCTTTCTTTTTATTTACTTTTATTTTATATTTACTACTTGCAAATAGACAAATTTTGTGGTAAAATTCAAAGGTAGAGGTTTTTATATGAATTTAAAGCAGGAAATTATAGAATTAATTAATAAGTCTTATAAAAGTTCTTTTGAAGTCGAAATGCCTGATTTTAGTGCACTAATTTCGCAAAATGAGGACAGGGTAAATGGTGATTTTTCACTACCTTGTTTTTCCCTTGCTAAACTGTTAAGGCTTAGCCCAATTGGAATTGCCCAAAAATTACTTGAAAGCTTACCCAAAAGTGACCTTTTGGAAAAAGCAGAGGTAATCAATGGCTATTTAAACTTTTTTGTAAATTCAAAAATGGTTGTAAGTAAAGTTTTGATTGAGTTTCAAAGTTTAGGCAATAAAATGTTTGTTGGTGAGGATGGCAAAGGTAAAACAATTTGTATTGACTACTCTTCAGCAAATTTGGCTAAATATATGCATATAGGTCATTTATCAACAACAATTTTAGGTGAAAGCATTGCTCGCCTTTACGACAATTTTGGCTACAAAACTGTTCGTATGAATTATGTGGGCGACTATGGCACTCCTTGGGGTAAGATGATTGAAGGCTATAAACTTTGGGGCAATGATAACGATATAAAAGCGCGTGGCGTTGGTGCTATACAGGATTTGTATATTGAATTTTGTAAGCATGAAGACGAAGATGGCTTTATGGACAGGGCTCGAGAGACTTTTAAAAAGATTGAGGAAAAAGACCCTGAAACTTTAAAAATATATAATTGGTTTGTTAATGTTTCAAAAGAGGAAAATGAAAAACTAACCAGCCTTTTTGGAATTAAGTTTGACGATTGGCGTGGTGAAAATTATTATAGCGAAAAAATGCAACCAGTTATTGATGAACTTAAGGCTAACAACTTGTTAACTGATGGCGAAAATGGCAGTAAAATTGTCGACCTTGGCGATATGGGTGTGTCAGTTGTTCAAAAAAGCGATGGCACAAGTTTATATTCAACTCGAGATTTGGCTACTGCTTGCGATAGGTTTAATGAATATCAATTTGACAAGTGTTTATATGTAACAGACATTAGTCAAAAACTTCACTTTGCTCAATTTTTCGAAATATTAAAACGCATGGGCAAACCTTTTGCTGAAAATTTAGAACATATTTATTATGGCAGGATTAGGCTTCCTGAAGGCAAAATTTCGTCTAGGCTTGGCAAGCAGGCACTATTAAAAGATATTGTGGATGTTGCATATCAAAAAGCCTTAGAAGTTATTGAAAATAGGAATTTAGAAAATAAAGAAGAAATTGCAAAAAAAGTTGCAATTGGTGCAGTTGCTCTTGTTCCTCTTAAAATAGATAAACTTAAAGACACCACTTTTGATATTGAAGCGTCACTTAATTTTGACGGCGAAACTTCACCTTATATTCAATACACTTTGGCGCGTATTAACTCTATTTTTAGAAAGGCCGAAGCAGAACTTAATATAACTTTAAACGACGTTAAAAACCAAGAATTAGTGCTAGATGAAGCACTTTTAAGCCCTGAAGCTTTTGAAATTATTAAATACTTAAATGGATTTAAAGGTTTAATTTGGTCGGCGCTTGAAAAACACGAACCTAGCATTATTACAAAGCGTGTATTTGATATTTGCAAGGCATTTAATAAATTCTATCAAGGCTATAAAGTATTGGACGGTAAAAATGCACAAACTTTAAATAGGTTAAAACTATTAGATGCAATTCGCCAAATGCTAAAACATGCAATGCACTTAATTTGTGTACCAACAATTGAAAAAATGTAATAGCAATTTATATAATAAAAAACTATCATTTTTATGGTAGTTTTTTTGTGTTATTGTTGAGTTTTCCCCTTAACATATAGTAAACTATATATGAAAATATTATACAAAAGGTGAAGTTTATGAAAATAGCAATTG
>JAZOQJ010000077.1:0-7363 GCA_045655985.1 Clostridia bacterium
AGCGTTGTTATTGGTGATAGCGTTGAAAGTATTGGCGTGAGTGCCTTCAATAATTGCACAAGTTTAACTAGCGTTGTTATAC
Source organism: Clostridia bacterium (assembly GCA_045655985.1). Classification (GTDB taxonomy): domain Bacteria; phylum Bacillota; class Clostridia; order Christensenellales; family UBA1242; genus JAZOQJ01. The sequence goes on from JAZOQJ010000077.1 coordinate 83, forward strand.
CTGATAGCGTTGAAAGTATTGGCGAGTTTGCCTTCGCAGTTTGCACAAGTTTAACTAGCATTGTAATACCTGATAGCGTAACTAGTATTGGCGAGTATGCCTTCTGGGGTTGCACAAATTTAACAAGCGTTGTTATTGGTGATAGCGTAACAAATATTGGAAATACTGCCTTCTGTAGTTGCACAAATTTAACAAGCGTGAGTATTGGTAATAACGTAACTAGTATTGGAAAAGGTGCCTTCGAAGATTGCACAAGTTTAACTAGCATTGTAATACCTGATAGCGTAACAGAAATTGGCATTAAAGCTTTCTATCTTTGCTCAAAGTTAACTTCAATTTATATGGAGCACACAAGTAGTGAGGGTTTAACTTTTGGTACTAGCTGGAACAATGGTAAAACAATATATTACTACAGTGAAACTAACCAAGCAGGCTGCTGGCACTATGACACGGATGGAGTAACACCAGTGCTTTGGTAAAATAAACAACCTTAACCCACGACTTAAGGTAATAATAAAAAGACTTAGTGAAAAAAAACACTGAGTCTTTTTTTAATTTTTTGAAAAATCAAATATTGATACTTGACAATAAAATTTTTTGTTTTGTATAATATATATGTTAATTTTTTATTTAGTTGAGGTGTTATTATGATTATTGATGAAATTAAAAAGCAAAATATGCTGGCAATGAAGGAAAAAGATAGCGTTAAACGCAACGCCTTATCAGTTGTAATTAATAAATATATGCTTGTTAATATTGAAAAGAAGGCAAAGGGCGAGGAAGCGGGAGACGCGGATATGGTTGCAATACTTCAAAAATCTGTTAAAGAACTTTTGGAGGAAGCAGAAAACTACCTAAAGGCTGGCAACACACAAATGCACGAGGAAATTTTAACTCAAAAGCAAATTATTGAATCATTCCTACCACAAATGATGAGCAAAGGCGAAATTAAACAAATTATTATGTCTTTACCCGACACCACTATTCCAACTGTTATGAAGCACTTTAAAGCAAATTTTGCAGGAAAGGTTGATATGAGGGATGTTCAAGAAGTTTTAAAAAGCTTGTAATTTGAAATAATTTATATTGAATATTAAAGTGGGCTATTTAGCCTGCTTTTTTAATAAAAATTAAAACTATGTTAAAAACGGGTTGACAAATTGTAAAATCTGTTATAAAATATAGGCGTTTAAATAGAGAAACGTTATATAAGTTTGAGGAGTATTTATATAAAGGCTTTTAAAGAGAATGGTTGCCGTGGGCTGAAAGCAACTTAAAGTACTGTATAAAGAAGGTAGCAAACAAGTTCGGGTGAAGAAGTGTAGTAGACCACTCGCGTTGTATTAAAAAATACGTTAGTTTTTAAAAAGATATAAAGATAAGGTGGTACCGCGATTATTCGCCCTTATAGAGAAAATCTATAAGGGTTTTTTGTTTTTAAAAATTATTTTGAAGGAGAGGTTTTTATGTTAGATAAAAATTATGAACCACAACAAAAAGAAAAAGAAATTTATAAAAAATGGCAAGATGGTGGATGTTTTAAGCCAAAATCTGATACTAGTAAAAACATTACCGCTGAAAATTATACCGTTATTATGCCACCTCCAAACATTACGGGTCAACTTCATATAGGGCACGCACTAAATAATACCACTCAGGATATGATTGTGCGTTATAAACGTATGAAAGGCGCTAACACGCTTTGGGTTCCGGGCACGGACCACGCGTCTATCGCAACCGAGGTTAAAATTATTGACGCACTTAAAAAAGAAGGCATTAGTAAAGAAGATTTAGGTCGTGAAGGCTTCTTAAAAAAGGCTTGGGAGTGGAACGATAAATTTGGCGGCAGGATTAAAGAACAACTAAGAAGTGTAGGCTCTAGTTGCGATTGGGATAGGTGCGCCTTTACTATGGATGAAAAGCGTCAACAAGCGGTATTAAAAGTATTTAAAACTTTGTATGATGAAGGCCTTATTTATAAGGGCTCAAAAATTATTAACTGGTGCCCATGCTGTAAAACAGCACTTTCTGACGCTGAAGTTGAACATGAAGACGTAAATTCAAACTTTTGGCATATAAGGTACCCTTATGCAGATGGTAGTGGGTATTTGGTTGTTGCAACCACTCGTCCTGAAACACTATTTGGTGACGTTTGTGTTGCTGTTAACCCTGAGGATACAAAGTATGCCAATAAAATTGGTAAAATGTTAAAACTTCCAGCAACTGATAGAGAAATACCTATAATTGCCGACCCATATGTTGAAAAAGATTTTGGAACCGGCGCGGTTAAAATTACTCCAGCGCATGACCCTAACGACTACGAGGTGGGGATTAGACATAATTTGGAGCCAATTTGCGTTATGAATAACGATGGTTCTATGAACGAAAAATGTGGTAAATATGAAGGACTAAATCGCTTTGATTGTAGGAAACAACTTATTGAAGATTTAAATAGTATTGGGCTAATTGAAAAAATTGAGCCATATACAGTTTCGCGTGGACACTGCTATAGGTGTCATAACGCGGTTGAACCTTTAATTTCAAAACAATGGTTTATGAATATGACCGATATGGCTAAAGAGGGCTTAAAAGCGGTTGATAGTGGCGAACTTGAAATAATTCCAACAAGGGTTGAAAAAATATATCGTAATTGGCTAGAAAATATTAAAGATTGGTGTATATCTCGTCAACTTTGGTGGGGTCATAGGATACCAGCATATTACTGTGAAGAATGTGGCGAAACTATGGTTGAAACTAGTACTCCTCAAAATTGTTCAAAATGTGGTTCTTCTAAACTACATCAAGATGAAGATGTGTTGGATACTTGGTTTAGTTCAGCTCTATGGCCATTTTCTACACTTGGCTACCCTGATGACACAGACGACTTAAAGAGGTTTTTCCCAACATCTACTTTAGTTACAGGGCAAGATATTATTTTCTTCTGGGTTGCGCGTATGGTAATGCTTTCATCTAAAATGACAGGTAAAATTCCATTTAAAAAAGTACTTATTAATGGTATAGTGCGTGACGATGAAGGCAAAAAAATGAGTAAGTCCTCAAATAATGGTGTCGACCCTATTGAAATTATTGAAAAATACGGCGCTGATGCTTTAAGGTTTTCACTGCTTTTAGGAAACGGAACAAGCAATGACTTTAGGTTTTCTGAAGCAAAAATTATTGAAGATAGAAAATTTATTAATAAAGTTTGGAATGCTGGTAAATTTTTAGAACTTATTATTAGTCAGACCGATAAGGTTAATTTTGATAAAGATAAACTAAATATTTATGATAAATGGATTTACTCTAAATTAGATAGTGCTATTAAAGATGTTGATAGACTTATGGAAAATTTAGACGTTTGCCAAGCAGTTAATAGGATGTACTCATTTGTTTGGGATGACTTTTGTGACTACTATGTAGAACTAACAAAACCTTTTGTTTATAGTGATAATAAAGAGGTTCGTGCTCAGGCTGTTGGTGTATTTCGAGATGTTTATATAAACATTTTAAAACTACTTCATCCTATTATGCCATTTGTGACTGAGGAAATTTATAAGGAGTTTGGAACAGGCTTTTTAATGTCAAGTTCTTATGCTGAAAGCGTTGGTGCTTTTGGTGAGGAAGAAATTGTTGTAAACAAAATTATTTCATTAATTCAAAAAATTAGGGAAGTAAGGTTAAGTTTTAATGTTGTACCAAGTAAACGTTTAACACTTGCATTAATTAAAGAAAAAATAAGTGCTGAAGCGTTGCAAATTTTAAATGAAGCTGCACCAGTATTATCTAAAATGGTTAATATTGAAAAAATTGAATTATTTGAAGAAAATATGGAAGCAGTAAGCTTTGTAACTGAACTTGGCGAAATGTGCTTTTATAAAAATGAAGTAGTTGATACTGAAAAAGAACGTGAAAGGATTAATAAAGATTTAGAAAAGGTAACTAGCGAAATGGATTTATTAGGAGCTCGTTTAAATAATCCAAACTTCGTTTCCCGTGCACCTGAAGCGTTGGTTAAAAAAGAACAAGAAAGGTACGAATTTTTACAAAAAACAAAAACAACACTTGAAGAAAAATTAAATGCTTTATAATAAAAAAGTGGCGTATTTAATGCCACTTTTTTATGTTTTATTTTATGACATTATTAGTGATATTTTTAATATATTCACAATTTACAAACTTAATTTAATATAATATAATTGTCGTGCTAAAAATTATGGAGGAAAAAAATATGATGACTCAACAGGAATGGGATTTATTTAGTAAAAATACTTTTTATTTAAAACAAAAATTTGATAGATGTGAAATTTTACAAGTTATATGTAAATGTGGTTTAGATGGAGGTCTTTTTATGACAGATATTTGGCCACAAGGTGTGGTTGATTATCCCTTTAAAATGCGCTTTCGAAAGTGTAATAACCATAGGGGCGCAGTTTATGTGTTTAATGATTTTTGCGTAAATAATGAGCCTTTTTCAAGCGTCTCGGTTGCCTTTAGGGAGTATAATGCTAAAATTTTTGGTATGCAGTACGTAAAAGATGTGCAAGAATTTTTAAAGCCGTATATATTTAAAGTAATTGAGGCTTTTTCTGACGAAATTAATGCTACTTTTAAAAGAAGAACAGCTTTTTTACAAGACATTGAAACCAAATTTAAAAGATTGCAAATAATAGCAACAGAAACGGCTTGTGAGAAATAAATACAAACAAACTGAAATTAATTGTTTCAGTTTTTTTATGCACAAAAATTAAATAAAATAAATATTATGTAGTGAAAGCAAAAGATAAATACTTTAATTTACTAAAAGAAGCCAGAAGTACAAAAGATAAAAAGTACATATATTTGAAGATAATACATATTTTAGGTTAAGGCCCGTATATCTAAATTTTTTTCTTCAAATAACTTTAATAAAAATATATTTGGAGGATATTGTTATGTTTAACGGATTTGGTAAACACGATGGTGGCTGCGGCTGCTCAAGAGGCTTTAATTTTGGTTTTGGTGACGATTGCTGCTCTTTAATCATTTTAATGTTATTAATAAGCAATTGCGGTTGCGACTTTATTTGGATTTTCCTATTATTAATGCTTTGCGGTTGTGGTGACAATCATAAAGAATATAACCATGATTGCTGCAGAGGCTAAAATTTAAATTACCTATTAAAAATTGACAAAATAAAAAACTGAGAGACTAAAAATCTCTCAGCTTTTTTATTCATAAACTTATTTTTTTACGACTTTAAAGTTGTCTTTGCTATCTAAAATTTCATAACCAAGGGTTAGTAATTCTTGCCTTAATGCGTCTGCTTCAGCCCAGTTTTTGTTTAATTTAGCTTGCCATCTTTTTTCGGCTTTTGCTAAAATTTCATCAGGTATTTTAATTTCTTCCTGAACCTTAACTTCGCCAAAATCAAAACCCAAAATACTTTCGCCAAATTCATTAATAAGAGTGTTTATTTGCTTTAAAAGTTCTGTATTATTACTATTTACTGCTTGTGGTATAATTTTTAAAAGCCTGTTAAATTCGACTAAAGCAAGTGGAGTGTTAAAATCTTCATTCATTGCATCTAAAAATTTATCATGAATATCTAAAAGTTCAGCATCTTTTATTTCATTAGTATCTAAAGTAATTGCTCTTACACTATTTACACAATCTTTAATTTTTTCAAATTGTTTTTGGGCAACTAAAATACCGTCATCAGTAAAAGCAACTGCAGACCTATAGTGGAAATTGTGAACAAAGTACCTTACAACCATAGGGTCAACCTTTTTAAACAAATCAGGCAATGTGATAAAGTTTCCCAAAGATTTACCCATTTTTGTGCCATTAACAGTAACTAATCCGTTATGCATAAAATAATTCATTGGAAGATGACCGTTTACAATATCTGCCTGAGCGCATTCGCATTCGTGATGAGGGAATATGTTGTCAATACCACCACCATGAATATCAAACTTTTCGCCTAAAAACTTTTTGCCAAGTGTTGTACATTCAATATGCCAACCAGGGCAACCTTTACCCCAAGGAGAATCCCATTGCATAAGAGTATTTTCGTCAACACTTTTCCATAAAGCAAAGTCTTCAGGACTTTTCTTATCGTCAGCAACATTAATCCTTTCGCCACTTAAATTGTTTTCAATTTTCCTATTTGATAATTGTCCGTAAGCATTGTATTTTTTTACGTCAAAGTAAACATTGTTTTGAGGTGTTACGTAAGCATATCCCTTATTTAATATGTCATTAACAGTTTCAATCATGTCACCAATAAAACCTGTTGCACGACAAGATATGCTTGGCCTTAGAACATTTAATTTATCCATGTTTTTAAAATATTCAACTTCGTACTTATAAGCTATTTCATAAGCGTCCAACTTTTCAAGTTTTGCTTGTTTTGCAATTTTGTCTTCACCCTCATCACTATCGCCAACAAGATGGCCTACGTCAGTAATATTTTGAACGTATTTAACTTTGTAGCCACAATATTTAAAATACCTTACAATGGTGTCAAAATTAATATAGCTTTTTGCATGGCCTAAATGTGGCATGCCATAAACTGTAGGACCGCATACATAAATGCCTAAAGAGCCTGGGGTTATAGGCTTAAATTCTTCTTTTTTTCTTGTTAATGTGTTATATAATTTAATCATTAAAAAAACCTTCTTTTAAAGTAATTGTTAAATAAAGTAGCAAAATTATAGCATATATATTTATGATTATCAATAGTTATCATGTTTTTTAACTAAAGTTTATCTTAAAAGATCTAAAAGTTTTATTGCAAGATAATTAATTTCAGTTAAGTTGCTGACGTTTTCTACGCTACTTCTTACGTTGTTGTTTAATTGTTTTATTAATTCGTCAGTACACTCCTTGCCGATTTCAGTTAAAGTATAGCGTTTGTTTCGACTATCAATTAAACTTTTACTAACTTCAATTAAGCCTTCTTTAATTAACTTTTTACATAAATTGGCAACATTGCCTTTGGCAAAGTTTAAAAATGATGTAAGTTCTAAATTACTTGCTGTTTCATGCTTGTATAAATACATTAATATTAAATTTTTGCTATCAAGTGGTAGATTTTTATTTAATCCGTCAAAACCTTCACACATATTTTTTATTCTGCTAGTTAGCATAACAAGTTCTACAATATTTTCCATAATGAAAATTTCCTTTTAAGTTATTTGATAATATTATTATACCAAATAGAAAAAAAAACTCCAATAAAATTTATAATTGGAGTTATTAAAAAATTAATTAATACTATTATAAAGCGTAAAAATAATGTTA
>JAZOQJ010000078.1:0-2620 GCA_045655985.1 Clostridia bacterium
TGTTCTTAATTATAGCATATAAAATTACAATTTTCAATAAAAAGATAAAAAATTAATTGCTCATAAAAGCGCCAAATTATATAAAAAAGTGAAAAATGTTAAAAATTGTAAACTTATTTAATTAAATTTTATTTATCTTGAATTAAAATTAAATTTTGTGTATACTTTATTTATGATTTTAAATGGCGATATAGATGAAATTGTTTTTAGAAATGAAGAAAATGGCTATACAGTACTTGTTTTAGATTTTAAGGGAGAGCCTGTAACTTGTGTTGGCAAGTTTCCGCCAATACATGAGGGAATGTGTCTACAACTTCAAGGCGAGTTTATAAAAAATAAAAAATATGGTGAACAATTTAGTGTGCAGGACGTAAAAGTTTTGCCCCCTAAAACTAAAGACGGCATTGTTAGGTTTTTATCGTCTGGCTTAATTAAAGGCGTTGGGCCTGTTACAGCGCTTTCTATCGTTGAAAGGTTTGGGGATGACGCTTTAACGGTAATAGAGTTTAACCCTTCTCGCCTTGCTGAAGTTAAGGGAATTAGCAAAAAAAAGGCCGAGGATATTGCTTTAAGTTATAACGAAAATAAAAATGTTCAAAAAATTATAATGTTTTTACAACAATTCGATATTTCTATTAACTTAGGATTAAAAATTCATAAACTTTATGGCGAAAAAACTGAGCAAATTTTACAAACCAATCCATATAAACTTATTGAGGATGTAAATGGTATAGGTTTTAAAAGTGCTGATAAAATTGCATTAAAAATGGGACTGCCATCAAACAGTCCTTTTAGGATGCGCGCGTGTGTAGTTCATGTTTTAAAAGAAAATAGTGATACAAAGGGTAATACTTATGCACTTTTAGAAGATGTTCAAAATGAAGTTTATGATTTGTTGCAGGTGGAGGATAATGATGGCTTTTTAAATTGCCTAAACGTTTTATGTGAAGAGGGTAAAATAAAAAGGTTTGATGTAGAAAATAAGGAATGCTTAATGCTTTATATGTATTTTAAAGCAGAACAAACACTGGCAAACAACCTTATTATGCTTAAAAGGGCGTATGAACGAGTCCCTGAAGACGTTTTTAAGGAAATAAAAAAGTATGAGGAAATTAATAATATAACCTTGCACGAAAATCAAAAAGAAGCAGTTCAAACAGCCATTAATAGTGGCGTGGCTGTTATAACAGGCGGACCTGGAACAGGCAAAACTACTATTGTAAAATGCGTTTTAAATTCGTTTAAAAACAGGAATAAGTCAGTACTTTTATTGGCGCCAACCGGGAGAGCTGCCAAAAGGCTTACCGAAAGCACAGGCATGGAAGCTAGTACTATTCATAGGGCGCTTGAGGTTAATCAAGGAGAAATTTCGGGTTCATACTTTGGTAAAAATGAATATTCGCCATTAAATTATGACGTTGTAATTGTTGACGAGGTTTCAATGGTTGATGTTATGCTTATGAATGGTTTAGTAAAGGCTTTAAGGCGTAACGCTCAACTCATTTTAGTTGGGGACAAGGACCAACTGCCAAGTGTGGGAGCAGGTAATGTGCTTTCGGATATTTTGGAATCAAAAAAAATACCAACAGTTGAACTTACTCAAATTTTTAGGCAAAGTTCGGATAGTTATATAATAACCAATGCCCATTTAATAAATAAAGGTAAAATGCCAATTTTGGATAACAAAAGCAAGGACTTTTTCTTTGAACATAAAGAAAACGCAGGTGACAGTTTAAATACTGTTGTAAATTTGGTTACAAAAAGGCTGCCATCTTTTTTAAATATTGACCCATTGAAAATTCAGGTTTTAGCTCCGGTAAAGTTGGGGGAGTGTGGCGTACAAAATATTAATAATAAATTACAGGAAAAATTAAACCCAGCTGATAAATACAAGGCGGAAATAATAAGGGAAAACATAACTTATCGTATTGGAGATAAAGTTATGCATATTGCAAATGACTATGAACTTGAGTGGAAAAAGCCAATTGCAAATGGTATTTTTACAAGTGGCGTTGGTGTGTTTAACGGCGATATTGGATATATTAAGGATATTAATAAATCGACGCAAGAAGTTATAGTTGAATTTGAAGATGGCAGAATTGTAAACTATTCTTCTACTGATTTAAACGAATTGGTTTTATCATATGCAATCACTATTCATAAAAGCCAGGGCTCAGAGTTTGACGTGGCAGTTATACCTGTAATGATGGGTGGGGGCGCAATTTTTAACAGAAACTTATTATATACAGGGGTAACCCGTGCAAAAAAAATGGTGGTTTTGGTTGGTACAAAATACGCGATAAAACGCATGGTTGATAATAACTATACAGTTAAAAGATATTCAATGTTAAAACAATTTTTAATTGAAATGCAAAAAGAAGTTGATGCACTATTTATGTCTTAAAAATAAAAATGAGGCCTAAAAACAGGTACTCATTTTTTGTTTTTTATTTATTTTTTAATGTTTTTATGTTAATATAAAAGTATGAATTTTAAATATTTAAAACAAAAATTATTAAATTTTTTTAATAAAGCGTGGGATTTTGTTTTGCCAGATAATTTGGAGTGTATTTTTTGTGGCAAAGAAATAGGTGATAAAAACGAGTATTCAACTTGTGAA
>JAZOQJ010000079.1:0-10292 GCA_045655985.1 Clostridia bacterium
CAGGAAAGCAGGTTTTATACTTGATTCTATTTACGATAAACAAGGTAGGGATGCAATTGTAGCAACTGATGGTATTAATGGTTTGTTTGACCCAACTCGTCAAGAACCTGCTATTGGTTTAATTACACTTGAATGTTATAATAAAGAAAGCTTTACAAAACAAGGTTTTTCTGAAGACGTTTGGCAATTTAGCGGCGTATGGTTCCCTGAATTAATTAACGTTGTAAAATAATAAAAAGTGATGCTTTTGCATCACTTTTTTTTGCTTATTTATATTTACAATATAAATAAAGTGTTGTAATTATTAATTTTATTTTTTAAAAAATAACGCATAATAATTTTGATATTTAAGCCGTGCGTTATAATATATTGTATATAAAAAAAAATAATATAAATTTTGCGTTCCTTTGACATGGAGGCTTAAATATTGGTATAATTTTATACCAATAATAAGGAGACCTGAAATTGAAAGGCAAAATACATTCAGTTGAAACTTTTGGAACTGTTGATGGCCCTGGCATAAGATATGTTGTGTTTTTACAAGGCTGTAATTTTAGGTGCTTATATTGCCATAATCCTGATACTTGGGCGTGCTCAAATTTTCAGGAAATGACGTCACAAGAACTTGTTGATGATATTGTAAAATACAAACGATATATAGATGGCGTGACGGTGTCCGGGGGAGAACCACTACTTCAAATTGATTTTGTAATAGATTTATTTGAAAAGGTAAAACAGGAAGGCCTTACAACTTGTCTAGATACAAATGGTTCAATATTTGATAAAAATAATAATCAATTAATTCAAAAGTATAAAAAGTTGATGTCGGTTACTGACTTGGTTATGTTGGACATAAAACATATAGATAGTTTAGAGCACGAAAAACTAACAGGCTCATCAAATAAAAATACGTTGGAATTTGCTGAGTTTGTAGACAATTTAAATAAAGATTTATGGCTTAGGTATGTTTTAGTGCCAACTATTAATGATAATGAAAAAACTTTAATAAATTGGAAAAATTTTGCTAATAATTTACATAATGTTAAAAAAATTGAAGTATTGCCTTATCATAAATTGGGTTTGGAAAAATATAAGGCTCTTGGGCTAGAATATAAACTTAAAGATATAAAAGAACCTACTAAAGAGCAAATTGAACAAGCAAAAAATATATTAAATTTAAAGGAGGACATATAATGGAACAATGGAAAGGTTTTAAAGAAGGAAAATGGTGCGATACAATTTCGGTTAGTGATTTTATACAATCAAACTACACTGAGTATGTTGGCAATGAGTCATTTTTAATGGGTCCTACTGACGCTACAATTAAATTAAATGAAAAGATAAAGGAATTAGAACTTGAAGAAGTTAAACGTGGTGGAGTATACTGCGCTGATACCTCTATAATTTCAACAATCACTAGTCACGAAGCAGGCTATATTGATAAAGAATTAGAAAAAATAGTTGGTCTTCAAACAGACGAGCCTTTTAAAAGAAGTTTACAACCTTTTGGTGGTATTCGTATGAGCGAAAAAGCGCTTGAGGAGTACGGCTACACTATTGACCCTGATGTGAGCAAATTTTTTACAAAATACAGAAAAACTCACAACCAAGGCGTTTTTGATGTTTATACTGAAGAAATGCGTATGGCAAGGAAATCTGCCATAATTACAGGGCTTCCTGATGCGTATGGCAGAGGTAGAATAATTGGCGATTATAGAAGAGTTGCGCTATATGGCGTAGATAGGCTTATTAAATATAAACAAGACTATTTACTAGAACTTAAAGGCACAATGACTGAAAATGTTATTCGTGATAGAGAGGAAACGGCTGAGCAAATTAAAGCGTTAAAAGATTTAAAAATAATGGCTTTAAAATATGGTATTGATATTTCAGAGCCAGCCAAAAACGCAAAAGAGGCAGTTCAATTTTTATATTTTGGCTACTTGGCTGCTGTTAAAGACCAAAATGGCGCAGCAATGAGTATTGGCAGAAACTCAACATTTTTAGATATTTATATTGAAAGAGATTTAAAAAATGGCACAATAACTGAGCAAGAAGCGCAGGAAATAATTGACCACTTTGTAATGAAGTTAAGGCTTGTTAAATTTATGCGAACTCCTGAATATAACGAATTATTTTCGGGCGATCCAACATGGGTTACAGAATCTGTTGGCGGTATGAGTTGTGATGGACGTTCACTGGTTACAAAAACAAGTTACAGAATTTTGCACACTCTTTACAATTTAGGAAGCTCGCCTGAGCCAAATATTACAATTTTATGGTCTAACAAACTACCTGAAAACTTTAAAAATTATTGTGCGAAAGTTTCAATTAATACGTCAAGTATTCAGTATGAAAATGACGAGTTAATGAGAGCCCAAATGGGTGATGATTATGCTATTGCGTGTTGTGTAAGTTGCATGAAAGTGGGTAAAGATATGCAATTTTTTGGCGCAAGAGCAAACCTTGCAAAATGCCTTTTATATGCCATTAATGGTGGTGTTGACGAAAAACTAAAATTACAAGTTAGTCCAAAATTTGAGCCAATAAAATCGGAAATTTTAAATTTTGACGAAGTAATGCAAAAATATGACCAAATGATGGATTGGCTTTGCGAGTTATATGTAAACACGTTAAATGTTATTCACTATATGCATGATAAATACTCGTATGAAGCAATTGAAATGGCATTGCATGATAATAAGGTAAGAAGATTTTTTGCAACGGGTATAGCTGGGTTTTCGTGTGCAGTTGACTCTCTTTCTGCAATTAAATATGCAAAAGTAAAACCAATACGGGATGAAGATGGCGTTGCCGTAGATTTTGAAATTGAAGGCGACTTCCCAAAATATGGCAACAATGATGATAGAGTAGATAACATTGCAAAAGACCTTGTGACAAAATTTATGAACAAAATCAGGGCACAATATTTATATCGTGAATCTGTTGCAAGTACTTCAATTTTAACCATCACTTCAAACGTGGTTTATGGCAAGAAAACAGGTAGCACTCCAGATGGCAGAAAAGCAGGTGAACCTTTTGCACCTGGCGCAAACCCTATGCATAATAGGGATTCAAAGGGTGCGCTTGCAAGCCTTGAATCTGTTGCAAAGCTTCCATATGAACACGCAAGAGACGGCATATCAAATACTTTCTCAATCGTACCTAATGCACTTGGTAAAAATGCGTTAGAGCAACAAGCAAACCTTGTAAAACTACTTGATGGTTACACTCAAGGTGGTGGTCATCATTTAAATATTAATGTATTTAGTAAGGATTTATTATTAGATGCTCAAATGCACCCTGAAAAATATCCACAACTAACAATAAGGGTGTCTGGCTATGCGGTTAAGTTTATAAAACTTACTAAAGAACAACAAGACGAGGTTATTAGTAGAACAATTCACTCTTCAATTTAAATAAAAAAAGCACTTAAATTTTAAGTGCTTTTTATTTTTTCTTATCTTTAGGAAATTTTTTAACAATAAATGCAATAATTATAATTTCAACCATAATTAAAGCAAAAATTATTAAAACATATTCAAGCATCTTTTCGTTTTTATTTGGTGTTGTGTCGCCCTCAAGCATTATTATGTCTGTAAAAGAACTTGAATAAATATATGAATTGTCAATATAAGCAATTTGAGTATCATTGCCATTTGATATTTCAATGGCGTAAAAATTTTGTAATGCCAAATTTGTATTATAATATCCTAAAACTTTTATCTGAGATTCTTTTTCCAAAACGTCCATTTTTTCACTATTTTTAGTTGGGTATTTATATACTGCGGTGTTTAAAAATGTTTTATGGAAAGAAGTTTCTTCAACAATAGTTAAGTAACTTTTAAAATTTTCCTTATTTATATATCCTAAATATGTTGTTGTGTCTGTTTCATAAAAGCAATATGCAAAACTTTCGTTTTCACTTATAGTTTCTTCTAAAATTAAAACTTGCATGTCTTGTGGTATGGTTGTTGTAGCGCTTATTGAATAAGGGCTGGCAAGTAAATTACAACCATATCCTGCAATTGCAAATTTTGAATAACTTGCATTATATTGCTTGCTATTAAAAGTAATAGGTTCAGGGAAGTGGGTTAAACTTGCAATAAAGTAATCAGCAATTAGTTTGTAAACCTTGTTTCCACTTGTAAAGTAAATGTTGCCTTCGTTTTGCTCAATAAACATATCACTTAATTCAAAACTAAAATTAATTAAATCAACATCGCCATTTGTTTTTTGTTTGTATAATTTTTTATCTGTAATATTTAAAAAGTATAAAGCCCCACTGCAATCAATGCCTATTTCAGTTATATTGTTTAAATTTATGCTGTTTTCTATAGTAACTGCCTCAATATCTTTAGTGATTGAGTCTATTTTGTACACATTGTTTTCGTTTAAAAGGTAAATTTGCTTACCATTAATATTACAGCATATTTTGCTATTGCTACTTAAATTAAATGTAGGAAGCTCCTTAAAAATTTCTAGCCTATTGTTGCTGTTTGAATAAGTTAATATAACCTTATTTATAACATCTAATAAATAAATATTGTTGTAATAGTCATAACAAATGCTTGTGGTTTCAAGTAAAAATGAATATTCAATATTGCTTGGGTCGTTTTGATAATAAATATTTTTTAATTCAAAAATTTCTCCTGAAGGCAAAACCCTATACAAAATATTATTTGTAGGAGTAGTGCCAATAAGTGTACGCATATAAATAAAACTTTCGCCATTATTTAGTGTCACGCCATATGATTCAATTGTTGATTTACTGTCTGTAAAGTCTGAAAACAATAAGTCGCGAGGGGGGTTGTTGTCGGCTATAAAATATGTTGTTGAATTATTTGTATATGTAAAGTTTTTGTTGTCAGTGGTCGAAAGGCCTATTATATTTGTGCCTTCTGGAATATTGAGGATTGTTTCTTCAAAGGTATAATTTTCAGTTTGGGCAAGCAAGTTATTGCCACTAAAAATTAGTTGCGCAAAAAAAATAACAACCGCAACCATAATTATAGGAGCAAAAAGTTTAATTGCTTTTTTCATTCATAATCAGTATATCAAAATTATTAAAATATTTACAAACTAATTTTAAATAATTTATTTTACAAATATTTCAAATGTTGTGTACCTTTTTTCGTGCAATTTTGTACAAAAGTCAAAAAAATTTTCTTTTTTTATAATCACTGACAGGCGTGTGTCATAATTAAAATGATATTATACCCCGCGTGTTTACTTAAACACGTAATAAAACACAAGTGGCTATGCGATAATTTTGAATTTTTTACAAAAGTGTGTGAATTTTGTAAAAAATTGGCATATCCTTTGACTTTTTCTTTCCCCAATGGGTATACTATTGTCGTTTAGTTACAACAGGAGGAAGTATGGGTTTAAAAATTTGGAGCAAAACGCTACTAAACAGCTATATGTGTTTCGAGAAGATTGCGGAGGAAATCGATAACTTAGTTTTAACATATGGCTTAGATTCATGTTATTTGCGAGACGAGCAAGCTTATCTTTACAGCGCCGAGCAAATGATTGAATTAATTGATAAGAAAAAACTAGTAATAAATTTAAAAGTTATTTGCGATGAAGTTATTGCAAATATGAATCCTAAATTTGCAAGGATTTTAATTTTGAAGTACATAGATAATATGAAAGGTGCAGATATTGCTAAACGCCTAGGACTTTCTATTAGGTCTTATTTTAGATGGGTAAATGAAGCAGTGAATGCATTTTCCAAAAAGTTAAATGCACTAGGTTTTTCTGATCAAAAACTAAAAGAAATGTGTGATAGCGAGGAATGGATTAAAAGATTGTATAATAAATACTATCTTGCCGAACTTTCAATTAAGCCTAGAAAGGAGTATGTTGAAGATTTTGCAAATATTATTAGTCTTGCAATAAATGGCTTTAAGCGTTCCAGGTCAAGCGCGGGCTACACTTCAGGCATCTAGGCAGTATTCTTTTTGCGTGGGAAAGACAAAAATAATACAAAAGCCATTGCTGGTATTATGGTGGAAATAATAATAATATTTTCAGTTGTAAGGTTTAACGAAAATAGCGATAGAGAACCATTAAACGATGAAATACTCGTGGCGGTTAATACTTCGCTATTTTTGTTTATTGGCGTTAAATTAAAAGTGTAAGGCGTATAAATATAGCCCTCGGCTATGGTGTTTGAGTCTATTTGATATGAGCAGTAATACCATACGTTGCCTAAATAGTCAATATCTTCAACTGCGGAAATTTTGCCGTAATAAGTTAAATTTTTTGCGTTCCAAGGAATGTTGTAAAGTATATTAAAATCGTCATAATTACCATTTGGCGACTTTAAAAGTGCTACATCTTGCGAACTTCTTATATCAAAAGATACATAATTTAAATAAGGATTAATTGGTGTTTCAACAACAAATTCAATTGCATCAACTTTAACATAACCTTTTAAGTTCATGTATTCTACTTGGTAAAATTCATCATTTGGCCTATTCAAAACTTTAACAAAATAACTTTCTTCAAGCAAAAAAAACTTATTTATATAGTTTTCTGACAAGGTAGGCGTTCTGTAAAGATAGCAGTTTTGTGTTTTGATAACAGCGTATCCACTTGATTGGTTTTGCTCAGCAAAAAAAGCACTTTTGTATGAAAAAATGCTTAATATCACAAAAATTAAAGTGCAAAAAATTATTATTAACTTTTTCATATACTAAATATATGAATATATTGTTAAATAAAAAATAAATCTTAAACATAAAAAGTAAAAAATATGGAAAACAACGAAAAAATTTTAAAACAAAGGCTTATTATTTTGCTCAACGAAAAAAAACGAAGGCTAAAAAAATGTCCAATAGACTTATATAATTCAGGCGAGAAAAAGCACGAAAAGCAAGTTGCTTTTCACAAATGTCTTAAAAAAAACAGGTGGGTATTTGGAGGCAACAGGACAGGCAAAACTGAGTGTGGCGCAGTTGAGGCGGTTTGGCTTGCACGAGGCATTCATCCATATCGCGAAAATAAACAAACAAGCGGATGGGTTGTGAGTGTAACCACTCAAGTGCAACGAGATGTCGCTCAGCAAAAAATTTTAAAGTATTTAAAAAAAGAGTGGATTTTTGATATTATTATGCTTTCAGGCAGTAAGGAAAGTGCTGAATTTGGCATTATAGATAAAATTTTAGTTAAAAATATTTTTGGTTCAATTAGCACTATTGGTTTTAAAAGTTTGGAGCAGGGTCGAGAAAAATTTCAAGGTGCTAGTTTAAATTATGTTTGGTTTGACGAAGAACCGACAAAAGATATTTACTACGAGTGCAAAATGCGGGTACTTGATACGTGTGGTGAAATTTTTGGCACTATGACACCACTTAAAGGTAAAACTTGGGTGTATAATGAAATTTATTTAAATGAAAATAACGATGATGAGGTTTGGCACGAGCATATCTCTTGGCAAGATAATCCGTATTTAAATGAAGAAGAAGTTAAAAAATTGACAAAAAACACCGCAAGTGATGAACTTGAAAGTAGATGCTTTGGAAATTTTATAAAAAATGCGGGACTTGTTTACAACAATTTTGATGAAAGTGTAAACGTTGTTGAACCTTTTGAAATCCCGCCTGATTGGCAGGATAATATTTGTATAGACCCTGGCTTTACAAATCCATTTTCATGTCATTTTTACGTGAGAAACCCGGATGGTGATATTTTTGTTATTGCAGAGCATTATGAAAAAGAAAAGCCTGTTGAATATCATGCTAAATGTATTTTAGAAATGGCTAAAAATTTAAACTGGTCTAAAAATTTTGATGGCACAATTTCGTGCTTAATAGACAATGCTGCTTTGCAAAAAAATTTAAATTCAAATAAATCAGTTCTTGAGCAGCTTAAAGAATTTGGAATAGTCGCAAATCCCAAAGTGAATAAAAATATTTATGAAGGTATAAGGGCGGTTAAAAATTATATAAAAGACGGCAATGGTAAAAGTAAGTTGTTTATTTTTAAAAACTGCGTAAATATGATACGTGAAATAAAGGGTTACGCATGGGGCGGTGAAAAACCACTTAAAGAAAACGACCACAGCTTAGACGAGTTAAGGTATTACATTATGAACATTGCTTCAAAAAATGATAACAAAAGTGATATACAAAAAGATAAAGAAAAACTTCTGAACAGGGTACATAAATTTAGGAGCTTTTTAAATTAGATGCAATAATAAATAAAAGGGGGATAACTTATGTGATAAACATTGATAAAATAAAAGAAGACGTTATAAAGTCACTTATTAAAAAAGCCAAGGGCTATAGTTATAATGAAGAATGTAGCGAATTTGTTTATACTGATGAGGGCGAAAAATTGCAAAAGAAAAAGGTAACAACCAAAGTGGTTCCTCCAGATATTACTGCGCTTAAAAATGCGTTAGATTTATTAAAAGACGATAATAATTTAATTGAAACTTTAACAGATGAAGAACTTAATGAACAAATAAATACAATTTTAAAAGAGCTAGAAGTTAAAAAGAAAAACAAGGGTTAATGATACCGCGTCTCAAACGACATTGATAAATACGTGGCTAATGACACCAAATCTCACGCACAAAAAATATTTGGCACTAAATTTGAAATGATACTAAATCTCATTGTATAATATGTGGCGTAACCCATTTGCGGGCGCAAAGAAAAAAATCAAACTAAAAATGTTTGATTTTTTTATACGCAAATTTTGAAATTTCATTTAATAAAAAAAAGGAGAGTTTATGAAAAAAGAAACAAAACAAGAAAACAAATTTGTTGAAGATATTGTAAAAGATGTTCAACAAGACTTTGCAAAAAGGCAAGGCAAAAGAAAATCATTAGAAAGGCAATGGCAATTAAACATGAACTTTTTAATGGGTAATCAGTATTGCTCAATATCGGATAAATTGGAAATTGAAGATTATGCAAAGCAATATTATTGGCAAGAAAGAGAAGTGTATAATCACATATCTACAATTATTGAATCTAGGCTTTCAAAGCTTTCTAAAGTTATGCCAAACTTAAAAATTTTTCCTGCAACAAATGACGAAAAAGATGTTACTTGCGCAAAAATTAGCAAGGATATAATTGAGGCAGCATCTCACAATGTTGACCTTAAAAAATTAATTATGGATTCTAACAGATGGTGTGAAGTTTGTGGCACTTCTTTTTATAAAATTGTTTGGGATTCAGCCATGGGTAAGCACATTGGTTTTGACAAAGATAGTAACCCTATTTATGAGGGAGATATTAATGTTGCTGTTTGTCCGCCATATGAAATTTTTCCGGAATGTAGTAGTATTGAAAACTTAGACGACCAACCAAGTATTATTCATGCAAAAGTAATGAGTGTAAATGAAATTGAAAAAATTTGGGGAGTTAAAGTTTTAAGTCAAGATGTAGATGTCTTTACTCTATCTTCAAGCAGTACTATAGGAGGCCTAGGCTATACTGCAAGTATTCAAAAAATGGTTGGCGAAAAAGCGGAAAATAGTGCAGTTGTAATTGAAAGATATGAAGCACCAACACAAGATTTACCAGAAGGTAGAGTAACCATTGTCGCAGGAGACAAACTGCTTTATATTGGCTCATTGCCTTATGTTAATAGAATTGGCGGAAAGAGGGGATACCCTTTTGTAAAACAATGTAATATAAGCGTACCTGCATCATTTTGGGGTTGCAGTATTATAGAAAGAATGATACCTGTACAAAGGGCATACAATGCTGTTAAAAATAGAAAACATGAATTTTTAAATAGATTGTCTTTAGGTGTGCTTGCTGTGGAAGAAGGAAGTGTTGACACTGATGAACTAGCGGACGAAGGGCTTGCTCCTGGAAAAGTTTTAGTGTATAGGGAAGGCGCTAAAAAACCTGAGTTTTTAAGTAATGACGAAATTCCTGAAGCGTTTGATAAAGAAGAAAATAATCTTTTAAACGAATTTACAAGTATTAGTGGTGTAAATACTATCAACTACGACACTGTAAGTAATTTTGCAGCAATTTCTGGTGCTGCTCTTGAAATATTAAGTAACATGGAAAATGACAAACTTAATTCTATGATTGAACAAATAAATGTTTCAGCAATAAATATTGGCAGGCAAATTTTAATGCTTTACAAACAATTTGTTGCCGGCAAAAGACTATCTAAAGTAATTGGCAAAAAGGGGGAAATTGAAATTTTCTACTGGGGAAAATCAGATATTGCGGCTGATGATATTGTGATAGATACAGAAAAGCAAATTCATAATAATTTACAGACCAGACAGGAAATGATTTTGACTTTACTTG
>JAZOQJ010000080.1:0-7391 GCA_045655985.1 Clostridia bacterium
TTTTCAATATTTTTTATTGTTTTATATGTTGTAGGTTCTAGTTTAAGTGATATATTTTCACAGATGATAGGGATTAGCAAGATTTTAACATTCCTATTTTTACTTACATTATCTTTAGTATTGATATTTTGGATTAAAAAAAATAATTTTTTAAAAAAGTACGGACTGTGTAAACCAGATTTTAAATCAAAATATTTTTTGTTTTATATTCCGCTGTTAATGTTGATATCAACCAATCTTTGGTTTGGGGTTAATGCTAATTATAATTTAATAGAAAGCATTTTTAATGTGTTATCAATGTTGTGTGTGGGCATTGTTGAAGAAATAATTTTTAGGGGATTTTTATTTAGAGCTTTAGAGAAAAATAATGTAAAATCTGCCATAATTATTTCCAGTGTTACATTTGGAATTGGGCATTTAGTAAATTTGTTTTCAAGCGGTTTACAAAATATTGTGCCAAATATTTGTCAGGTTTTTTATGCTATGGCAGTTGGCTTTTTATTTGTTGTTGTGTTTTATAAAGGTGGGTCTTTAATTTCTTGTATATTAACACATTCCTTAGTAAATGCTTTATCTGTTTTTCAAAAGGTATCTTTTAATTTGTTGACAGAAATTTTAATATCTATAATAATTATAGTTATCTCAATAACATATTCAATTATTTTATTAAAAACATTAAATGCAAACAAGCAAAAACCTAAATTGCCATAGGGTGATTAAGGTTTTTTTATGCAGTTAGTGTTAAATTTTGTTTTTATAGAGTGGATGTTTTATGGGTTTATATGTGTAGCATAAAGAAAAAATTATTTGTAGACTAGCGCAGGTAGGTGCAACTATTGAATTCGAGTCACCGACAAAAAAAGTAGCCAATTTTTAAGCTACTTAGTTTGGTGGACCGTCGGGGCGCGACGCGTAAAGAAAACATAATATTGATTATGTTTTTAGCCAAAGCGGGAGCAATGGAAAATTGCGACGGCCTGAAAGTAGCGAAGCGTACGGAGGGAACCCTTGGGTTCGAGTCACCGACAAATAAAAAAAAGCCAATTAAGGCTTCTAAGTTTGGTGGACCGTCGGGGACTCGAACCCCGGACCCACTGATTAAGAGTCAGTTGCTCTACCAACTGAGCTAACGGTCCAAATAAAATATTAAGTTGTTTTTGATTGCTTTTGTTTTTTATAACTGCACCGTTAAGGTAGAGCAAGCTCTTCCGTCGCAAATAGTATTTGCTCCCTCTTCGCTAGAAACATGCCACTGGCATCTTTCTCGAGACGCTCATCGCCAACTGAGCTAACGGTCCAAAGTGTACCTGCCGGCTGTTACGTGTGCTGGTTTTTTTTAGCATTTAAATAATAACATTATTTTAGCTCTTTGTCAACATTTTTTTTTAAATTTATTTTATTACAAATTTTGCTTTTATTTTTATTTTGAAATTTTAATTTATTTGACATTACTTTATAAAAGTACTATATTTTATATAAACAATTTAAATATTTGAGAATATAAATATATGGAGCAGATAAATGATACAAATAAAAAATATAGTTAAAAATTATCTATCAGGCGATAATGTGGTTCATGCTTTAAAAGACGTTAATTTAAATTTTAGGAATAGTGAATTTGTGTCTATTTTAGGTCCTTCAGGATGTGGCAAAACTACTCTTTTAAACATTATAGGTGGGCTAGATAAGTATACAAGTGGCGACATTGTTATTAATGGCGTTTCAACAAAAGAGTATAAGGATAAAGATTGGGATAAGTACCGAAATCATTATATTGGTTTTGTGTTTCAGTCATACAATTTAATTAGTCATTTATCAGTGTTAGAAAATGTTGAACTTGCTCTTTCCATTGCTGGTTTAAATAAGCACGAAAAAAGGCAAAGAGCAATTGATGCTTTAAAAGAAGTGGGTTTGGAAAATCAACTTAAAAAGAAGCCTAATCAATTATCTGGTGGACAAATGCAGAGGGTGGCTATTGCGCGAGCGATAGTAAACAAACCAAAAATTATTTTAGCGGATGAGCCAACAGGTGCTCTTGATAGTGAAACAAGCACTCAAGTTATGGAAATTTTAAAGAAAATTTCAAAAGATTATTTAATTATAATGGTTACTCATAACGAAGAACTTGCTCAAAATTATTCCACGCGTATAATATCTGTTTTAGATGGCAATGTTGTAGGGGATACAAATCCGTTTACGCCAACAAAAAAAGAGATAGAAAAAGACATTTTAGAAAACAAAGAGAACGTTCAAGAACATACTTCAAAAATTAAAAAACAAAAAAATTCTATGAAATTCTTGACCGCGCTTATGCTATCTATTAAAAATTTGTGGTCTAAAAAAGGTAAAACTATAATTGAAAGTTTTGCTGGCTCTATAGGCATTATAGGCATTGCTTTAATTATTGCAGTAAGCACTGGTTTTACAAATTATATTAACAACGTACAATCGGATGCTTTAGGTAATACACCAATTACGGTTTCTGCAATTTCCATGAACATGAATAAATTTGCAAGTATGGATATTAAACCTCAAGAAAATGTCGCACCTCAAGAAAATGTAGTTGTACCATATAATCCAATGCAACAATTTATTGAGTATGGTTATTATAACAATTTTACTCAAGATTTTATTGCCCATGTAAACGAATTTGAAAATGCCGATAAACAAAAGGAAGAACCTTTATTAAACCTAGTTGAATACGATTACTATACCCCTGTAAAAATGATAACAAAAACAGGAACAGGTTATAAGTATATTTTTAGAGAAAACAAAACAAGTGTTTTATCTGGCGCGCCTGGTAGCAGTGTTTATCCAATGCTAAATAATATAGATTATGTTATGGAGCAATACGACTTGATATACGGAAGAATGCCAGAGATTAAAAGCGGTGATGATTATAGTAAAGAAATGCTTTTAGTTGTTGATGCGGGGAATAAAGTTAGTATTGAAACTTTAAATAATATAGGCATACCTTATGAAATAGATGCACAAAATGGTAAATTTAAAAGTATAGACTTTGAAAAGGTATGTGCTCAAGAATATAAATTATTATTTAATAATGATTATTACACTCCAAATTCTCCTGACTTTGATAGCATAACTGAATTTAGTAAACTTGATACAACTAATCAAACTGAATTAAAAAATGCATTTGATAGTTTAAGTGTTACTTTAAAAATTAGTGGTGTTATTAGGCTTAAAAAAAATGGTGCTCAAATGCTATCTTCAGGCCTTGCATATATGCCGTCTTTAGAAAAATATTATTCAAATAATTGCCAAAACTCGCTTATTGCTCAAAAATCGTTAGCGACAAAAGATACTAAAGCTTTTTATGACGATTATATTACAAATGTAGCTGAATTTGAAGTAATTAATACAGGTTTTAAAACATCTGATGAAATAAACAACTATTTATTTTTACATTATGGATACAAATTGACAGACGAAGAAGCTTTTGAACTTGGTCTTCAACAAATAGGTATTAGTAAAATACCTGTAGGTATTAGGTTCTATCCTAAAAATTTTGATGGCAAAGATGCCGTTTTAAATATGATAGCCGAATATAATAACAATCAAACAAATGAAAACTTGAAAATAAATTATACTGACACCTCTTCGTTTTTGACTGCAACATTAGGTCAAATGATTGATATAATTTCTTACGTGTTAATAGCATTTGCTGGCATATCACTAGTTGTGTCTTCAGTAATGATAGGTATTATAACATATACTTCAGTAATTGAAAGAACAAAAGAAATTGGAGTGCTTCGCTCTATTGGCGCACGTAAAAAAGATATTTCTCGTATATTTAATACCGAAACTATTTTAATAGGTTTCATTGCGGGTTCATTAGGTGTATTAGTGAGTTTTATTTTAACCTTCCCAATAAGTGCAATAATTAAAAAGGTGGCGGGTGGTGCAATAGCTACAAATATTGCTGTTTTAAATCCGTTACCTGCAATAATTCTAATTTTAATTAGTACGTTACTTACCGCAATTGCAGGAACAGTTCCTGCTCGCCTTGCTTCTAAAAAAGACCCTGTTTTGTGCTTAAGAAGCGAATAACAAGGCAGCGCCTTGAGGCATTTTGCACATATATACAAAAAGAACAGCGTTTTGCTGTTCTTTTTGTATATACATTAAAAATCTTTGAATCCTAGAAAATAATAACTAATGCTTCCTCTAAGACAACAATTAATCATAATCTATTAAATAATCAAGTGAGCATTGAAAAAATTTAGCGATAGAAATTAAAATTTCAATAGAAGGCTCTCTTTCGCCATTTTCCCATTTTGCAATAGTAGATTGAGTAGCTCCTATTATGCAACCAAACTCTTTTTGGGATAATTTTTTCTCCAATCTTAAATTTTTTAAATTCTTAGAAAATCTATATGTTTGCTTCATCAAATTTATTTTATGCCAAATTGGAATAAAATTGTTGACAAAATTTATAATTAGAGTATATACTATACGAAATATGGCAAAATGTCATATGGGGGTCGTATGGTTGCAAGAAAAATAAATTGTATTGTTAATGTGGCGACAATTTTCTATTATATGTGGGAAAATAACTTAATTAAATTCAATTTTGTAAGAGATGTAAAATAAGCACAAGAGTTTATAACAAGATAATAAATGGCAAAACAAATTTCAACGCTAATGTAATTATAAAAATGTCAAAAGCAATGAAGATTGAAGTTAAAGAATTGTTAAATTATTATTATAACTTTTAATTTTTATAATGCAAAATTAGTGTTTCTTTAGCGCTGTCATATTCGGCAAGTATTATGTTTTTTATACTTGCCTTATTTTTGGCGCCTGCTTTTTCAAGTAGCCAATTTTCTGTTTTTTCTATTTTTTCTAATACGCCGTATACAATTTTTCCATCTATAATTGGGTAATAAGTGAGCGTAGCGGATTTAAGGGTTAACTTTTCTAAATCTTCTTTAACAGTTGGAGTTTTTCTGTCTTTAAATAAAACACTTAAATAGCCATTATTTTCAAAAAAACAAAATGCAACGTCATCTATATTAAAGCACCCTTGTTGGCGTAAAAGGGAAAGAATATCGTCCACATCAAGTTTGCTTTTTTTAAGGTTTTTATAGTTTATTTTGCCATTTTCAATAATTGCAATTTGCTTGCCTTTAAGTAAATGTTTAAAAGGCGTTTTTCTTTCTAAGAAATCTATTATAATTGAGAGAATAAAAAACATACCCATTCCAATTGCAAAGTGATACCATGGGGTATCGGCGTCAAAACACCATTCTGCAGCAACAGAACCAATACTAATACCTACAATATAATCTACAACTGTAAGTTGTGCAACTTGTTTTTTGCCTAAAAGTTTTGCAATTATAAATAAAAAAATGAAAGAAAAAACAGAGTTTATTAATACTTTTAAAACTGCTGGCATAATATCTCCTTTAAAATTTATAGATCATCTTCATCTTGCACGGGTTCTTCTTTAGGGTCTTGAGGCGTTCCCGTATAACTTCCCAAAGGGTCGGTTTTAAGGGTCAATTTTTGAGTGGTTTTGAAACTAAATTTATCTTTTAATTTTTTGTCTTTTTTCATAAAATTAGTTTGTCAAAATTCATTCATTTTATGTATGGCGTAAAAATTTTTGACATATAAAGAAACGCTTTTTAATGCTTTATGATAAAATGATATTATAATGAAACTGTTCATTTTTGAAAACAAAATTTCCGTCTAATGCGGGACTTTTGATGTTTTTATACGTGTCCACCAGCCAAAATGTCCACCAAATGTCCACCTTGATTTTATCTGGTGGACACTTTTGGTAAATTTTGAGAAAAAAATTCGCACCAGACGGCATTTCTTTGCTCCTGTCCAATGCAATATTTGTGTTGAATATTAAAGTTAAATCGTTTTTTTGAAATAGGTATTGCAATAGTTTTTGAATTATGATATAATATATCACATTAAGGAGAGATTATGTTATTTGCTATTAAGTATGAGACGAATAAAAGAGGATTAAAAGTTGCTAATATGACATTAAAAAGATATGATAGTGCCATAATGTTTAGTGGTAAAAATACTAATGTATTTTTCACTAACCCTATTATTGCATTAAAAGTGGCTCATCACCTTAATAAAGTAAATAAACATCTAATATATAAGGTTTATAAATTATCAAAAGATGAAGAAAGAAGAATTGATAAATCTTTAATCGTATCTACTTTAGAAGAATATAAAACATTAGTCGAGGCTCAGTGGGCTGCTGCAATAAAAAAATTAGAAGGTTTAAAAGCAAAACAATCTAGGGAAATGTAAGGCTCTATTGAAGATGAAAAAACGTTATAAAGGTCAAACACTCAAACAAAGTAAAAGTTTGAGTGTTTTTTATTTATTGGTGGACACTTTTTGATTTTTTGACGTGTCCACCAAATGTCCACTCTGAGTAAATAACACTAGGTGATTGTAGGTGTTTTATGGTGACGATAAATGTTTTGCTTGGTATATAAAGCACTCCAAATCAAGGGAAAAATGATTCTGTATGGAAATCAGTGATGCAAAATGAAAAAAGTGTGTTATAATGATATCACAAATTCAATAAAAAGAAGTAAAATTATGAAGGAATTTGAAAACATAAGAAAAATTGCAGAAGAATTTTTGCAAGTAGACAAGGCTTTAAAACTAGAAGAAAAACCACCCAAACCAAAACAAATGGAGTATAAGGAAATAGACCAAGAATTTGTTCAATATCAACATGGTGGCGAAAAAAGGAAGAGCCATTGTTCAAAATGTTTATTAAATGATAAAAGAATTTTCGAAATTGGTACTGAGCCACCAACGGGGCTTGAAAATCATCGATTTTGTCATTGTAAATATGAAACGGTTAATAGGTTTCCCGTTGGTGTAATTTCAAAAATGGGCGATTTAGCGCCAGATGTATACCTTAAAAACTTTGGTTATTTACCTGACTACTACATAACTAAAAAAGAAGCGCAAGAGGTTTACGGGTGGGTTCAAGGCAAAAATACTATTGCAGGTAAGGCTCCCGGTAAAATGATAGGTGGGGATGTTTTTAGAAACAAGCCTAAGCAATTACCAGATAAAGAAGGTAGAGTTTGGTATGAGTGTGATGTGGATTATGTTAGCGGAACTAGAGGAACTTGTAGTAGATTGTACTACTCAAATGATGTTTTAATGTTTTATACCGACCATTTTAAGGATGAAGTATATTTTATTAATTAATAAGGAGAAAAAATATGAAAGAAATAATATTTAATAGAAAGGATTATAATAGTTATAAAGAATTTTATGAAGATATTTTTATTAAACTAGAAGGTAAAGACAATATTGATTTTAGTGATTTATCTGATTTAAATTGTAATGCAAATGTTTTATATGAATTTTTGTGGTAT
>JAZOQJ010000081.1:0-12217 GCA_045655985.1 Clostridia bacterium
TATTTGCATTTGGTTTTGTTATTACACTCTTCCAAATCACTTATTTTATTATAATAAAACGCGCCATTATCATCAAGTAACGAAATTAATAAAAATAAAGCATTAATGCCAAGCATATAATTTAAATTATAAAAGTAGGATAATATAAATAAAATTATAAATAAACCACAAACAATTGCGCCCACTATTTTAGTTAATTTAAAAGCTCGAGATAACCCTATATTTTTTGTTAGAAAAACAAACAAAAGCCTGCCACCGTCAAGTGGATATACAGGCAATAAATTAAATAAAAGTGTAGAAGAATTGGCTATATAAAACAAATTAAGCAGTTTAAAATTTATATTTAATTTTAAAAGTAAAAAGGCACTAATACATAAAATTAAATTTACACATGGACCAGCAATAACAATAAAAACTTCATGTTTTTTTGTTATGCTTTGCGCGCTTCCACTTAAGCTTGCGCCATATGGCATAAGAGTTACGGTGCTTAGTTTATAACCTAGTTTACTCGCTACAACAGCATGCCCTATTTCATGCAAAATAACAGCTAATAAATAACATAAAAAAGTTAGGGTTTTATTAAAATAAATAAGCCCTAACGCCAAAACAATAAAAGACCAATGTAATTTAAATTTTAGTTTCATAAATAAAAGTTAAAAATCCTAACAAATTCCCCATCAAAGCAATCAAAAAACGAATTAATACACGCTTCGACCGTTTCTAAAAAATTAGTAAACACTAAGTTTGAAATTGATAAAATTAATAAAACAAATAAAATTAAAAAACATTTTTTAAAAACATTGCTAAAACAAATAAAAAGATTTTTATCTTTATGCTTCTTTTTGTTTAATAAATTATAATTTTTAATTTCCATAATAGCGCTCCTATTAATAAAATATGATTGCTATTTTTAAAATAAACCATTTTAATTTAAAAAACCATAATTTTTAACTCGAGTGATTTGCGCAACAAATGTGATATTATATTCACCACTTTCAGTTATGTCAATATTAACTTGTGACTGTGGCAGTACATTCGCATATTCAGTTAATACACGAATAAATTCAGCATTTAAAATTTTACATAGTTCATAACTATTAAATTTTTTATCGTTTATAAGAGTTTTATTAAGTTTTTTATACATAGTTGAACTCATTTTACACACGCCCTCTTAAATTTCTTTTTATAAGCCCTAAAAACCCTTTATATTTTTGCGTGCAATCATAAATGTTGTTTTGCCCATAAAATATGTTTTTGGCAATTATACTATAAGCTTTATCGGCTTCACTCATTTCTTCGTCAATTTTACAAAGCGCTTTAGAATCATCTTCGGGCACAACCCCTAGAAGTGGTATATGCAATAAATTACAAATTTCTTGAGTTTCAATCATATCTCCTTTTAAAATCAAATCTCCCCTAACTCTATTGATAAGTAATGTAATGCTTGATAAATCATATGAATTTAACAGGTTTAATACTTTATCTGCATCCCGTATTGAAGACATATGCGGTGTAGTTACGACAATGGCTTCATCTGCACATGTAATTGCTCTATGAAAACCTTTATCAATTCCCGCAGGGCAATCAATTAAAATAAAGTCAAAATAATCTGAAAGTTCATCAACTATTTTTTTTAAGTTAAAACTAGAAACTATATTTGAAGTATAAATATGATTACTTGGAAGGATATTTAAAAGAGGCTCTCTAATATCTTGAATAAGCGCCTGCTTTAACCTACACCGCCCTTCAAGTACATCACAAATATCATAGTGAATTTTATTATCTATACCCAAAACCACATCTAAATTATTAAGCCCTAAGTCAACATCAATTAGAACAACTCTTGCCCCTAATTTTGCAAGTTTTATACCTATACTTGCAACTGATGTCGTTTTGCCAACACCACCTTTTCCACTAGTTAAAACAAGTTTTCTTGCCATATCACAAAACACTCCTTAAACGCTTATTCAGGTATTTATTGTATAAAAAAATCATTGAAAAATCTCGTTTTCAATGACTTTTTATAATGTTTTACAATTTTTGCATGCTAATTTAGACTTTTTTTTACATTTATTTTAATGATTCGACTGCTTGAGCCTTATCTTGAGCATTATATACATAAGACCCGCTAACTACGATGTCGACATTTCTATTTTTTAATTCATGTATAATTGATGGATTGACCCCGCCATCAACTTCTATTTTGAAATTCAAATTTTCTCTTTTTCTAATTTCATCAAGTTCAGTAATTTTTCTTAAAACTTCTGTTATAAATGTTTGACCACTTTCTCCTGGATAAACGCTCATTATTAAAACCACATCTGCATGTTTTAAATAGTTTTCAATTACGCTTACATGTGTATTTGGATTAATAGAAATACCCGCTAAACACTTATTTTCGCGAATTTTATTTAAATCACTTAAAAACATATTTTTTTGAAAAACTAAATCTCGAATATAACTTTCATAGTGAATTGTTACAATATTGGCTCCTGCATTAATAAAATTATCAATATGTTTTTCTGGATACGCCATCATTAAGTGAACGTCTAAAGGAAGCGTTGTATGAGCATTAATAAAAGCAACGGATTCACTACTTAAACAAATATTAGGCACAAATATGCCATCCATAACATCACAATGTAAAAAATCTGTCAAAAAAGAAATTTCGTTAATGTATTCAATTAAATTATTTTCAGCTGGATTAGTTGATAGTGAAATTTTCATAAAATAATACTCCTTTTCATAATTAGTTTAGCACAATAAAAAAAACTCTGCAAAAATTTTGAGAGTTTTAATTACTTTTTTTGTATTAAAATAAATATTTTTATTTTTTAACTTATATTTAATTATGTTCTTTTAAATATCTTCGTCTTAGTTGGCCACAAGCGCCTTCAATGTCTTGCCCCATAGTTCTACGTAAGGTTGCAGACACCCCATTTTCATTTAGTTTTTCAACAAATATACTTGCCTCTTCACGAGAGTTGCCTTTTAAGGTGCTTTCCTTAACTTCGTTAAGTGCTATAACATTTAAGTGGGCGCTAAATCCTTTAAATAGTTTTTTTAGGTTTAAAATGTCTTCATCTGTATCGTTAACACCTTTAATTAGAACATATTCAAATATAACACGCCTTTTTGTTTTTTCAAAGTAGTATTTACACGCCGCTATCACTTCCCTAATAGAATATTTATTTGCAATTGGCATAATTTCTTTTCTTTTATCGTTAGTAGATGCGTGCAAACTAATAGTTAGTGTTATTTTATAGTCTTCATCAGTTAACTTTCTAATTTCTGGGACCAGCCCGCAAGTAGACAAACTAATGTTTCTTTCGCTAATATTTAAGCCTTTTTCGTAAGACACAAGCCTTAAAAATTTGGTTACGTTGTCGTAATTATCAAGAGGCTCACCACTACCCATTAAAACTACGTTGGTAATTTTTCGGTTTTCGCCTAAATCGCCATTTAAGTATTTGTTTGCGCTAACAACCTGCCCTAAAATTTCGCCAGCAGACAAATTACGTTTTAAACCATCAAGGCCTGATGCGCAAAATTTGCAGTGCATACGGCACCCAATTTGAGTGCTTACACAAAGTGTGTAGCCGTACTTGTATTTCATTAAAACGCCTTCTATAACATTATTATCGTGCAGTTTGAACAGGAATTTTACAGTTCCGTCCTTTGACACAAACTCTTTTAAAATTTCAACGGGCTGAGCAATATAGTTTTCAGAAAGTTTAAGTTTAATATCTTTTGAAAGAGTGCTTATTTCATCAAAACTTTGACCTTTATACAGCCCTAAAAAAACCTGACCTGCCCTAAAGCGCGGAAGGCCAAGTTCTACTATTTTTTGTTCTAGTTCTTCAAAACTATAATCTAATAAAATTTCCATTAAAGTTTCCTTTAAAATTAATCGTTTGTAAATTTTTATAAATTTGTAAACCTATTTAAATTTATTGTTTATGCTTATTTGCTAACTTTTTAGCTATTAAAAAGGTTGGCGTTGCCGTTTAAAAAACTTTTATCGTCCATAGGTTTTCCGCCTTCTATTTGCAAGGTTTTAAGCCTTACAGCACCATTTTGCGTTTTAACAATGAGTCCTGTTTTGCTAGTTGCACGAATAAATTCGCCAGCAGGGATTTGTTGTTCTTCTGGGGTTAAATTTTCAAAAATTTCGGCTTCATACACCTTAATTTTTTTATCCCCCACAAAAAAGTAAGCAGTTGGCCAAGTTTTGTATCCCCTAATTTTTCCTAAAACAAATTTAGTTTCCATATCAAAATCTAAAAGTGCATCTTCTTTTTTAATCATTGGAAAGTAAGTAGCCTCACTTTCATTTTGCTTAATAAATTTAACTGTTTTGTTTTCAATTTGGTCTAAAACTTCTAAAAGTAGTTTAGAGCCAATAACAGCCAACTTTTCCAAAATGCTTTCAACTGTGTCATGGTTTTCAATTTTAACTTTCTCACTTAAAATCATATCGCCAGTATCTACACCCACATCGGTTTTCATAATGGTCACGCCAGTTTCTTCTTCGGCATTAACTAAACACATTTGCACGGGAGCGGCACCCCTATATTTGGGAAGAAGCGAGCCATGCACATTTATTGTGCCATTTGGGGTTATATTTAAAATTTCTTCACTTAAAATTTGACCAAAAGCCGCGGTTACCATAACGTCTGCATTTAAGGCTTTTAAAGGCGTGAGCCCCTCTTTTCTAATAGAGTTAAATTGGTAAACTGGAATATTATTTTCAAGCGCAAAAACTTTTGTTGGAGGCGGAGTTAAAATTTGCTTTCTGCCCACTGGTTTATCAGGCTGGCAAACAACCGCTACAACTTCGTGCTTACTATTAACCAAACTTTTTAAAACGGTTAAGCCAAATTCTGGCGTTCCTAAAAATATTATTTTCATTAATTAGCCTTCTTTTTTACAATTTTATCAAATAATTTTTCTGCTTTATCTGTGAATAAAATGCCGTCTAAATGGTCTAGTTCGTGGCAAAAAACAGTAGCCATTAAACCTTCTACACTAATGGTAAATTTATTACCATACCTATCGTATGCCTTAACCGTCACTTCCATAGGTCTTTTAACTAAACCTGTGCATTTTGTAACAGAAAGGCAACCTTCTTCAGTGGTTTGCTCGCCACTTTGCTTTGTAATTTCGGGGTTAACAAGTTCCAACTTCATATTGCAAGCATCTACAACAACCACCCTTTTTAACACGCCAACTTGAGGAGCAGCAATTCCGCAACCATCGTTTTTGTACATAGTGTCAGTCATATCGTCTAAAAGTTCCCATAATTTTTCATCAAAATCTTGAACAAATTTACTTTTTTTTCTTAAAACCGGATTTTCTTCGGTTAACACATTTCTTAATGCCATATTTTTAACCTTCTATTTAAAATTCAAAACAATTATATCACACTTTTTTCCCCCGCGCAAGTGGAAATTTATTTTTAATTTAGATGCATTAAAAAACCTGAAAATATTTCAGGTTTTTTTATTTTATTAATTCACGAAATTCAAAGTGAGTTGAATTTGTATATTTACAATTTTTAGCGTGTTCTATATCTAAATCAGAGATAATATCTGGCAAGAATGTTGGACGATGCCTTGTAATTTTTACCTTATGCTTGCAATTAGTTTTTGGCGCAAGGTCACACATAATTTTTTTAACTGCATCATTATCTATTGTTCCATTAATAAATAGAGAAAGTAAAGCACATTCTTTTTGTTCAATTCTTTTTAAATCTACCATACCTTCCTTACTTCTACTTCTATCAATAAGTATGTTTAATGCAAACCCAATTTCCTCTAAAAGTTTTGTATAAAATTTTGTTACGTATGGGTAAAAAATACAATAAGGGCTAAAATAATCGCTATCTTCTTGCTTTTTTTTAAAAGATACTGATGTAAAAAATGGCTGCCTATCTCTACTACTAGAACACATTCTATGATTACTTACTTCAATAACAAAATCTTCCCCAATAGTTTTTCTATAAATAGTTTCAGTGTCATAACCCGAAGCATTATATTTTCGCAAACAACAATTCATCATCCAATTAGTAGTTGCACCTGCTGGTATACCATACATTTCATAAAGTTTGTCAATAAAATCAAAATCCATAATAATTTCTCCTAGTTCTTAAATTATACATATTTTAAATTTAATGTCAATACTTCATAATTAAAAAAAGGCCACAAAAAGTGGTCTTTTTACGATAGGCTATTTGGGTCGATTTCAACAAAAGCGGTGGTATCTTTTTGTGGGGCGGAGTTTACAATATTAAAGATTTGCGGAATAAGAGAATTATAGTTTTTAGTATCTATTCGCATTATAACTTGGTATCTAAATTTTTGCATAATTCGTTTAATTGGTGATTTATTTACTTGAAGGAAAATAAAGCCATCGTTATTTTCCCTTAAAACACATATTTTTTCGTAAATATGCCTTATAGTTTCCACCGCTTTTTGTTCGTTTTCGCTAGTTGCCATAACTCGCACAATTTTAGAAAATGGAGGAAATTTTGTGATATCACGCAAATTAATTTCTTTATTATAAAAACTTACATAATCGTATTTTTGCGCAAAATTATAAACATAGTGTTTTGGGGTGTGAGTTTGAAGTAGAGCCCTTCCTATAACTTCGCCCCTTCCTGCCCTTCCACTAACTTGGGTAATGAGAGCAAAAGTGCGTTCGGTTGCCTTATAATCGGAAAAATGCAAACACTGGTCAGCGTCCACTATACCAACAAACGAGCATAACGGGAAGTCGTGCCCCTTAGCGATCATTTGCGTGCCAACCAAAATGCAAGGTTTTGTGTTGGCAAATTCCTGCAAAATTTCTTCGTGCGCATTTTTACTCAAGGTATTATCGTTATCCATACGCAAAATTTTTGTGTTTGGGAATTTTTCTTTAAGTTCTTCAACCACTTTTTGCGTTCCATCGTAGCCATGCCTAATATATTCGCTTTGGCACTCTGGGCACTCAGACAAGGTATGGTATTTTTGCCCGCAATAGTGGCATTTTAGCATTTTGTCTTCCTTATGGTACACTAAAGACACATCACAGTTATTGCACTTTGCAACATAGCCACATTCCCTGCAAATTACATAACTTGAATAGCCACGCCTGTTTAAAAAGATTATGGCTTGTTCGCCTTTGTTTACTGTGTCGTTTAGGCATTGCAAAAATCTTTCAGAAAAACTGCCTGTGTTGCCCGCACGCACTTCTTTTCGCATATCGATAATTTCAATATCAGGCATATCCCTATTATTTACACGAGTGCCCATTGTGATTAAATTATACTCTTGGGTTTGGGTTTTATAAAAACTTTCAATACTAGGTGTTGCGCTCCCTAAAACCAAGTTGCAAGCATTTTGATTTGCCCTAAATTTTGCAATTTCGTGGGTGTGGTAGCGTGGGTTAGATTCGCTTTGATAACTTTGGTCGTGCTCCTCATCAATAATAATTACACCAACATTTTGAATTGGTGCAAAAATTGCAGAACGTGCACCTACAACAATGTCTACTTCTTCATTATATATTCTATTCCACTCGTCAAACCTTTCGCCTAGCGATAAACCGCTATGAAGTACTGCCACGCGGTTACCAAACCTAGCAACAAAGTTTCGCATAACTTGTGGAGTTAGGCCAATTTCTGGCACTAGCATTATGGCTTTTTTATTGTTTTCTAAGGCATTTTGAATTAGGCGCATATAAACTTCTGTTTTACCGCTACCGGTCACGCCATGCAATAAAAACACCTTATTTTGAGTGCTTGTTATTTGGTTATAGGCATTTTGTTGACACTCGGTTAAAACCCTTTGTGTGTCTTTAAAATCAGTCTTGTAGCCCAGCCTATTTATTTGCCTTTCGGTTATAGCCACCAAGTTTTTTTCAAGTAAGCCTTTTGTGGCACTCGCACCAAATTTTTCATTAGCAACACTAAGTTCTAGTTCATAAACCTGATTGAGTTCATTAAGTAGTGCAAGTTGTTGATTTGCTCCTTTTCTAATAAAACCGCAAGCGGCTTCAAAAGTGAAATCTTTATTAAAACTTATGTATTTCACAAATTTTGGTTTTACTTTATTGCCCTTTATGCCAGCAGGTAAAAAAAGCCTAAAACAATCGGCGTCCCGCAGGTTGTATTTACTTTTCATAAAGTCTTTAAGGCGCAGTAGTTCAGGAAGGATTAGCGGTTTTTCATCAAGCACATTTAAAATGGGTTTAATTTTGCTTTCATCGTAGCCTGCATCTGTTTTAATTTTAGTTACAAAGCCTTCCAAAATTTTTTTACCAAACGAAACAACCACCCTACTGCCAACGGCGATAGAGTGGTATTCTTCTGGTACTTTATAGGTAAAAATTCGATCAAGACTATTTACATCTAAATCGACAATAATTTCGGCAAACATAATCACCTACTTTTAATTAAAATTAAATATTAGATTTAATTTTTTTATCGTAAATTTCTTGCGCTGCTTGAGAAATATCAGTAGTTTCTGGATTAATATGATCTTCTAAATTAGCTTTTTGAATTTCTAAAGCCCTTTTAGATGCTAAAACGCATAGTTTGTATTTATCTCCAGCAATTTCTGATAATTCTTCAATAGGTGGTTCTAATATCATAAATAAAAATCTCCTTAATTTATGTTTAAATAATACATTCTTTTCAAAAATTTGTCAATAATAAAAGGAAAATTTTAAAATTGAATAAACATTATCTAGAATTATATACAAAAAATATAATTATTTTTAACAACTTTAAAATTTGACTTGCTAATAATTAAGTGTTATAATTTTTTTAAAATAACATAAATTAATGGGAAAACATTATGAAAAAACGAAATAATAATTTAGTAAAACCTAACATTTGGCAATACTTTAAAAATTACAAAGCAATTATTACTTTTTATGCGATTTTAGTACTACTTGGTGGTTTATGCATGACAGCACTTGCAATACTTTCTGCAGAAGCTGTTGAGCTTTTAACATTTAAAGAATTTAATAAAGCTATTTTTTATTTTTTAATAGGTATTGGAGTTATAGTTTTTCAACGTTCATGCTGGTTTGGGGCTTCGTTAATATATAATGTTGTTTCTATTAAAATAGTAGCAAAAATTAATGAAGATTTATCCGCACAAGTGTTTAAATTAAATTCTAGAACATATACGTCTCATGATACCGGCACATTTATTTCCAGATTAATTGGAGATCCAGAAAAAATTGTAGATAGTTTAGCGCAGCTTATAGATAATATTATTGATACAATAACACACCTGGTTTTAATTATTTATATTTTAACTTTAAACAAATGGCTAGCACTTTTAGTTGTATCAATAATCATTTTGGGTTTAATTTGTGAAAAAATAAGAATAACTCAAAGACGAAAAAACAATATAGAAAATCGAAAACAACATGATAAAACACAATCGCTCACGACTGAAATTGTTAAAAGTGAAAAAGATATAAAATCATTAGGATTAGAAAAAGAACTTTCAAAAGTAAATTGCGAAAATTTCAAAAGGTATACAAAATCTAGAAAAAAATTAATTTTAACAGATGATATTTTTATATATTTGGGTCATTTTTTGATAGTTTCCTTAAGTTGGATAACAATGGTTGTTGGTGTTATATTTTTAAAAAAAGAATTTATAACTCTTGCAACTTTTATGATAATTTATTCAAATAGAGATTCTATGCGAGGAATTGTTTGGTTTTTAGGTAATATTTTTAACATATTTACAGATATTAAAGTCTACACAAAAAGAATGTTTAGTTTATTTGACGAAAAAGAATTTGTAACCGAAAAATTCGGAAAGAAGAACGTTGAAAAAATTAAAGGTGAAATTGAATTTAAAAACGTAGAATTTGCTTTTAAGGACTATGAATTTATTGATGAATTCAAACAAAGAGAACAAGAAAAAGCAAAAAGAAAAGAAGCAAAAAAGAATAATATTAAGCTTCCTAAACAAAAGAAAAAAGAATATAAAACTATTAAAAAACTTACTGGAAAAAGTAACGTTTTTGAAAATTTATCATTTAAAATTACTCCAAACACAACTGTTGCTTTTGTTGGTAAATCAGGCAGTGGTAAAAGTACCATATTAAATCTTATGAGTAAGATGATGGAAGTTGATCAAGGCGAGGTTTTAATAGATAAAATTAATATTAAAGATTTTAACAAAGCATCTTTACGTAAAGCAATCTCATTAGTTAATCAATTCCCTTATATTTTTGACATGAGTATTAAAGACAATTTACTTCTTGCAAAAGGTAATGCTACAGATGAAGAAATTAATGAAGCTTTAGACAAGGCATATTTAACTGATTTTGTAAATTCACTTCCTAATAAAATTGATACAAAGGTTGGTGAAAGCGGAATTAAACTTTCTGGCGGTCAAAAACAAAGGCTTGCTATTGCAAGAGCGCTTTTAAGAGAAAGCCCAATTATTATTTTTGACGAAAGCACAAGTAGTTTAGATAATTTTGCTCAAGGCGAAATTAAAAAGAGTATTGATGGATTAAAAGGAAAAAGTACAGTTGTTATTGTGGCACATCGACTTTCTACCATTAAAAATGTAGATAAAATTTTCTTCTTAGAAAATGGAAAAATTATAGACGAAGGCTCTTTTGAAGAACTTTTTCAAAGAAACGAAAAATTTAAAACAATGTTCTTAGCAGAAAACATTTAATTAAATAAAAAAACAGGATTATTTCCTGTTTTTTTATTACTTTTAATTATGAGCATTAATAAGATTAATAAAATCTTCTTCGGTTATTACTTTAATGTTTAGGGCTTTTGCTTTTGTAAGTTTACTACCAGCGTCCGCGCCTGCTAGAACTAGGCTTGTGTTTTTGGAAACGCTAGACACAACTTCACCGCCATTTTTTTCGATTATTTCTTGAGCTTCTTGCCGTTTAAAGTTTTGTAAAGTTCCGGTTAAAACCACCTTTAGCCCAGAGAAAACCCCGTTTTTATTAATTTGAATAGCGCTTTGCTCAACTTGTACTCCCTTTTCTATTAATTTATTAATTTCATTTATATTTTCTTCATTTTTAAAGTAATCATAAATATTTTGTGCTATAATTGGGCCAATATCTTGTAATGCAGATAGTTCTTCTAAACTAGCACACATAATTTCTTCTAAATTATTAAAGTTCTTTTCTAGGTCTCGTGCAGTTTTAATTCCAACTTCCTGAATACCTAGTGCATTTAAAAATTTGTGAAGTGGTACATTTTTGCTTTTTTCTATGCTGTCAAGTAGATTGTTTGCTTTTTTATCTTTAAAACTTTCGAGTTTTAGCAAGTTTTCAAAGGTAAGTGAGTATAAATCGCTTGGCGACACAACATCACACTCTTTATTTAAAAGCCCTACCGTTTTTATAGATAAACCTTCTATATTCATGCAATCACGGCGTGCAAAATGCACAATTTTATCTATAATTTGCTCCTGGCAACCATTTGTGTTTGTGCAATAAAGTAGTGGGCCTTTTTTAATGAGTGGCGCGTTGCAACATGGGCAAAAATCTGGCTCTTTAATTTCTATTGAGTTATCAAATTTTTCGAGTAGCCCTAAAACCTCCGGAATAACTTCATTACTCCTTCTCATTAAAATACGGCTATTTATAGACACGTTTTTCTTTTCAATATCTTCTATATTATTTAAAGTGGCACGAGTAACTGTTGCACCCGCTAGTTCAACAGGTTCAACAATAGCGATAGGTGTAACACGACCAGTACGCCCCACCTGCCAAACAACGTCTTTTAAAATGGTGCTAACTTCCTGCGCTTCAAATTTATATGCCATTGCCCATTTAGGAAATTTGTTGGTGTAGCCAATGTCTTCTCGCACCAATGAGTCATTAATTTTAAATACAAGCCCGTCTATCATAACGTCTAAATTCTCTTTAATTTTATCTATTCGCTCTATTTCTTCTTTTGCCTCTTCAATACTCCCAATTAATTTAAAATAATCTCCAGTTTTAAAGCCATTTTCTTCTAAAAATTTATGTGTTTCTTCCTGAGTTTTAAATTGTTTGTTTTCTATTTCTAAAACGTTGTAGCAGAAAAAATCTAGTTTTCGTTTTGCTGTTTCTTTTGGGTCTAAATTACGAATAGCGCCCGCCACCGCATTTCGAGCGTTTTTAAGTGCTTCTTCAGCAGTTTTGTTGTATTCTTTTAGATTTGTTAAGTCGGAGGCCAAGCGGT
>JAZOQJ010000082.1:0-3112 GCA_045655985.1 Clostridia bacterium
TCATCGTGGTGGAAGAAAATTTAGAACAAGCAGAAGCTCTTGTTAGTGAACTTTCAGTTTGTTCAAAACTTTCACTTGTCGGCGGTTTCGACAATACAGAAGAAGCAGTAAACGTAGTTACTAATCAAAAAATTGACCTTGCAATAATAAATTTAGTGCTAAAAGGTACTGATGGCTTTGAATTTATGGCTGAATTAAAAAATATAAATAAAAACATTAAAATAATTATGCTTTCGTCAATTGGGGGAGAAAACTTAATTAAAAAAGCAATATTAGGCGGGGCTGAATACTTTATGATTAAGCCTATTAAAACATCTCTTTTAATTGAAAGGAGTGTTGAACTTTTAGAGGGCAAAAACAGTGTTAAAAATAGCTTAATGGCTCAAAACGCAGGGGCAAACCCACTTGACGATAAACTTTCTACTATATTTATTTCAGTGGGTATACCTGCTCATATTAAAGGTTATCATTTTTTAAGGGAGGCTATTAAAATGGCGGTT
The DNA here is from genome assembly GCA_045655985.1 of Clostridia bacterium. Lineage (GTDB taxonomy): Bacteria > Bacillota > Clostridia > Christensenellales > UBA1242 > JAZOQJ01. The sequence continues at coordinate 501 of JAZOQJ010000082.1, forward strand.
GAAACTCCTGACGTAGTAAATAAAATAACTAAGGAATTGTATCCAAATATTGCAAATAAGTTTGAAACCACTGCAAGTAAAGTGGAACGTGCTATAAGGCACGCTATTGAAGTCGCATGGAATAGGGGACGTATCGAAAATATTAATAGCCTTTTTGGTATTAAGGTGTATGGAAGTCATGAAAAACCTACCAATGGCGAATTTATTGCACTTTTAGCCGATAAAATGTTACTTGACGGCTATAGTGCTTATGGCAACTAATTTTTTATCACTTTTTTATATAAGTAGTGTTGTATAGATGTAATCGTTAATAAATAATCCGTAATAATTTGTAAAAGGACAAGCAATTGTTCTTTTTTTATTGTCATGCAAATTGCTTAAATTACTTAGTCAAACTAAAAGCTAATGTTGTATATATTGCCTGATAATAAGTTGTTCAAAGTTGTTAAGTAGGGTACTAAGCGAAATAGAAAATTGTAGATGTATATAATGCCTACAGGTGCTACCTGGAATTTAGTTGACAAATTGGAGTTTTGGGTTTATAATAGATAAAAATATTAAATAAATACAAAATAAATGTAAACTTTTAAAATTTAAAGGAGGTACCTTATGGATTTGAATGGTCAAAGTTTTGATGGCTTTAATAATGGTGGTGGCTCATCTAGTGGTGGCTCATTCGGCGGTGGTTCATTCGGCGGTGGCTCTCCTAAAAGAGAACGCGAGCGTGAGCGTGAATTTGAGGATACCGATGAAGAACTTGATGATAATAACCAAGCCCCAGAAGGCGAGGAAGAAACAAACCTTAATGATGGCTCTCTAGATATTAAAAACGACCAACAAAATTTCCCGGGCGCTACTTTAGGCGGTAGTAATTTGAGTGACTTTGGAAATATGATGGGGGGCATGAAAGGCGACGGTCTTGGTGCTTCAAATGATACGTCTTCAAAAATGGGCGGGCTCGACACCGGTTCAATGGGTGGGCTCGACACTGGCTCAATGGGTGGGCTTGATATGGGGTCAATGTTTGGTGGCGATAAAGGTTCTTCACTAAACGGCTCAAGTTTAGACGATATTAAAGGCGGAGCGAAAGGTCAACAAAAAAATCAAAATTATGATGACCGCCCCTTGGATTTTAAAGAGCAATTAGAACTTGAGGCAGCGGCAACTGCTCTAAATGCGTTTGCTCCACCTTCTGGTGAAGCGGTTAAGGAAATAGCCAAAAAGAAACCTAGTTTATGGCGACGTATGGTAAATAAAATAAAAGCCAAAATTAAACTTACCGTTTTGGCGTTTATTGGTGCTGCTTTACTTACCATTATTTTCAATTTATGTTTAATGGGTGTTACCGTAGGCGCAATTGTTGCGGTTTACAACTTAATAACTTCACCTTTTATTGGTGAAGGGACGGGCACTCCTGCTTTAAGTGCAGATGGTTTTTATGGCGTAAGGGTTTATTATACTAATGACGAACTTGCGCGGCATGAATTAGATATAAGTTATAATGAGCTTGCGTTTGACTTTTTGCAAAGCGCTCAAAATTTGGAGGGTGTTGAAAGTTTAAATATTGAACTTCCGCCTGAACTTTTGGATGATTATAGTCAATATAATACTGACCTTGTACTTAAATTAAAATATTTGGCATTGCAAGGCATTATTAATAGTGAAAGGGGCGAAAATCCGGAAATTACAATTGATGCAACAAATTATGTTGAACAACTAAGTAGTGTTAAGCACTTTGGCTTTACTTATGATAATTACAACTTAGTATCTACGCTTGTAAGTGATTATTTTGTTGAATATGTTGATGCTTCTATAATAAATAGCCAAAACTTTATAACTTTTGAAAGTGGATACACTTATAATAAGGACTCCTTTAAAGCGTCTGTTCAAAGTGTTTGGAATGATGATGCTTTCAATTATTATAAATATACATCTGACCTAGTTTTTGTGAAAGACGTTATGTTAAATTCTTCTAACACATCTACTCATGTAAATGGCGTAATTACTAAATATGTTTATATGGCTAAAACTGACACCGCTTTAACAAATAGGGTGTTTGGTGTTAAAATTGATGACAATAGTAAATATAAAATAGAATATACAAGTGTACAAAATGGCAATGCTACAATTTTGCAAAGTGCAGTAGCCGACAAAACTTGGTATGTAGATGGCGATGATATAAGGCTTGAATCATCAAAAAATTGGCTTGCACCAAAAGGCATGGTTGTTAATGAAATGCTTGATTGTAGTGACTATAATATAAATGTTACAAAATTTACAGGTATTGATGAAAATAATTTAAACTTTTTGGCACAAGGCGGGTTTTCAGTGTATCGCGCAATGTGGGAAAACGGGGACAGCGCAAAAATATGCTTTAATGTTTCCGAAAACGAACAACATACAGGATTTTATAATATTGATAGCGCGCCTCAAGGCGACTACGTTTGCTTAAATATTACAGATGTTACTGAAAACGGGCAAGGTACAGGTCTTAAAATAAACGAAATTAGTTTTGAATAAAAAAATATATTCAGTTGGGGAGCAATGGCGCACCCAACTGATTTTTTTTAAATTATCAAAAAAAAATATGAAAAATATAAAAAAATAAAAAT
>JAZOQJ010000083.1:0-5329 GCA_045655985.1 Clostridia bacterium
CTTGGCCTCCGACTTCATAATAGTCTTTTATAAACGCGTTTAAAACTTCTAATTTAGATTTACCGCGAGCCATCATATCATATGCAATTTTAGTAGGCCTAATACCTGTTAAACTACCCCATGGTAGTTTTTTATTTGTAAAATTTGAAAGAGCCATATAGCAAGCTCTTTTAAGGTTTATCCTAAAATTATAGTCAATAGTTTCTTCATATCTAAAGACATATGAGTTTGTATCGTTATTTTTTTTAATAGAGACAAAAAAGGTATCTGTTTTATCTTGAACCTTAAAATCGACAGTAATTTCAATTTCGTTATCAAGTGTTGGTGGATAAAACAAGCACATTTCATCGTAAACATCTAGTTCATATTCTTTTTGTACATTAATTTTCATTTTTTACCTATTATTTGTATTTGTCCTTTGAACAGATAAAACATCTTTAATAAATGATATTTTATTTATTATATCGTCAAGTTCTTTTTTATTTAAAACCTGAATTTTAAGTGCTATTTCAGTAGAATCTAAGCCCTTATTTGTTTTGACAGAATCAATATTAATTTTATTTTCAGCCATTTTGTTTATAATTTCGGCAAAAACACCTGCATTGTCTTTAGCATAAATTGTAACACCTGCCAAAAATTTATTGTTTTGACCATTTTCCCAATTAAGAGTTAGAAGCCTTTCACTTTCAAGCGATTTTGTATGAACACAATCTTTCCTATGAATAGTTACGCCATTACCACGAGAAACAAAGCCCACAATTTCGTCACCAAAAACCGGATTGCAACAATGGGCAAATTTTATAAGCATATTAGGAAGTTCTTTAATTAAAGTATTAGATGATTGTTTTAGTTCTATTTTATTTAACGTTTTAACTTCTTTTAATTCTTTTTTATTATGCGCGTTATAAAGTGCTGTTAATTTATTTAAAACCTGAGTTGCACTTAAACTGCCAAAACCAACTGAGGCAAACATTTCTTCTTCATTTTTAAGGCAATACTTTTCAAAAAGTTTTTCTTCAAATTTTTCGTCAAGCAATTTAGATAGCACTAAATTGCGTTGCTTTGCTGCTTGCTCTAAAATAGTTTTGCCTTGTTTTATGTTTTCGTCCTTCATTTCTTTTTTAAAGAACGATTTAATTTTATTTTTTGCAGCATTTGATTTTACAATTGAAAGCCAGTCTCGCGATGGCCCTTTTGAGTTTGCGTTTGTTGTTATTTCAACAGTATCGCCATTATTTAGTGAGTGGCTAATTGGCACAAACTTACCATTAACCTTAGCGCCTACGCATTTATTACCTAAATCACTATGAATATGATAGGCAAAATCAAGTGGGTTTGAGCCTTCGGGAAGTTCAATAATTTTACCTTGCGGAGTTTGCACAAATATTGTACCTGAATAGACGTCAGTTTTTAAATCTTCTTTAAGTGAGCGAGTTGATAGCATTTCGTCATTTTCTAATATTTGCCTTATCCATATAAGTTTTTCATCTAAGTTATCAGCTTTTTGCTTCTTTTCCTTATACATAAAGTGAGCGGCAATACCATACTCTGCGTGTTTATGCATATCCTTAGTTCTTATTTGCACTTCAAGTGGTGCGCCGTCAACCAAAACAGTTGTGTGAAGGCTTTGATATCCATTTGCTTTAGGTTTTGCAATATAATCCTTAAACTTATTATCAACCGGCACAAATAAAGTATGAACGGCGCCTAATATTGCGTAACACTCATTAATTGTTTTTACTATAACCCTAACAGCAGAAAGGTCAAAAATTTTTGAAATGTTAAGGTTTTTATTTTGCATTTTATTATAAATACTTGAAACGTGCTTTACCCTACCAGACACCTTGCCTTCAATATTTAAATTTATTAATAAATTTTTAAGTTCTAACACTGCATGGTTTATTTGTTCTTCTCTTTTGGGAATATTTAATTCGTCATCAATTTGTTTATAAATACTTGGTTTTTTAACTTTTAAAACTAAATCTTGCAATTCGCTTTTTATAAAGCTTAAACCAAGACGCGCTGCAAGGGGCGCATAAATCATTTCAACTTCTTTAAAAAATTGTGTCTGTGAAATGCCACTATTTGCATAAAAGCGAGCTTTTACCAAAACATTTGAAAGTTTAACAATTATAACCCTAATATCTTTAGCAATAGCCACAAACATACTTCTTATTTTTTCGTTTTCTTCATTTTTGTCTTTATAACTAACATTTTCAATTTTTACAACGGTATTTGCAATATTTAAAGCTTCTTCTTCACATAAATCATTAAGTGTGAAAACCCCAGCTCTTATAAAAGGCAATATTAAACACGCTATTGTGCTATTAAAGTCAAGGTCAGTTTTTAAAATTATTTTGGCACCTTCAACAGCTTCTTCTAAAATTGAATTATCACACACTATTTTAGTTAATTCATTTAGTAAATTTAAAATTTTATCGCCCTCAATTTGAGTATATTTTTCATATACTTTTTGCTTAATTTTTTCCATAAACCCTCTTATTCTTCATAAATATATTTAATCATATTATTGTAAAAATTACTTTTAGTTAAATCTTTCTTTTCACTTGTTTGTTTTGCTATAATTTTATACCCATGTTTTGTATTTATTTCAAAAAAACCTAAATCAATAAAAGTATAAAGGCAAGCAACAAACTGTTTGTACATAAATTTTGAAAGCGCTGGATTTAATGTGTTAAAACTTAAATAATAACTATATTCGTCCTTTGCCAAAACTTCATTATTTGCCATATCTAAAAGCGCTTTATAAAATTGTGAGAATGTTGGCCTAGTAATATCTATAAATACTTTTTTATCACTTTCTTGTAAATAATATACATTTTTATCTTTAAAGTTGTATTTAGTCAAATTTAAATTTTTATCAAGCACGAAAATGTTTTTAAACGTGTTTAAATTTTGAATATTATTTAAATTCATAACACAACAATTTTCACCCGTTTTATCGGTTACACTTCCAACATAATATAGTAAATTTAACCCATCTAAAAATGTTTTATATTTTAGGTATCCTTCATAACTATTAATTACAAACAAATTGCCTGTTTTACTTGTTATAGCACTTTTAATATCATTTAAACTTATTGCGGTAATATTTATATTATAACTTTCATTAAAAGCGAATTGTTTAACGCATTCCCCGTCAAAAAACTTATTCATAAATTTGCTATATTCAGTAAAGTTTATACACCTTAAAATGCCCTTAATTTTAAGTTTATTATTGTATTTTTCAAGGCCAAATTCAACAATAGCCTCCTTTTTAGAAAAGCAGGTAAAACTATCTAAAAACTTGCCATAATTAAACGCCATAATGCTTATTACAGGATTTATTTTTACCGCTAAATGTTGAGGATGTTTAGATAGTGGCAGTACCGAATTATTTTGCCATTCTAATTTAATTTGTGGTTTATTATTATGAAAACCACAAGGCTCCAAAAGTTCTAATTCCTGTAAAAATTTTATAGTTATATCACGAGGCTCTAACATTAAATCGTATTCTTGTTTAATTTCAAAATCCTCATCAGTATAGTTTTTATTAAAATAGTCTTCAATTTCAGTTTTAAACTTTTCAAAATTTTCTTCTTTTAAACTAAGACCTGCAGCAACAGTGTGCCCCCCAAATGTTTCTAAAAAACTTGAGCATTTATTAAGTGCTGTATGAATGTTAATATTGCCAAAAGAACGAGCAGAACCAGTAAGCGTACCGTTTACATTTGAAAATAAAAATGCTGGCTTATTAAATTCTTCCACAAGTTTAGCACAAGTTATACCCAAAAGCCCTGAATCCCAATTTTTACTTTGCAATACAATAACTTTAGTTTGAGACATATCAACTTGCTCTAATATTTTAGAACAATCCTCATAAATCGCCAAACTTAAATCTTGTCTTGAACGACTTAAATTTGAAAGCGTTTCAATACAATTTTCAATTTCCTTTCTATCAGTAGAAATAAATAATTTTAAGGCAATATTAGGGTCACCTAAACGACCTGCTGCGTTAATTTTAGGTGCAATTTTAAACGCTATATCCACGCTAGAATAATCATTAGGTAAGTCGTACATTTTTATTAATTGTTTTATTCCCTCAGGTAGTAGTTCCCTATTTTTTAAATAAAGCTGAACAATTGTCCTATTGTCTTCTACTAGTGGAACAATATCGGCTATAGTTGCAATTGCGGCAATTGGTATGTATTCCATCAAATTTTCTTTGCCTACAAACGCCTCAACGACATTAAGGGCCACCCCCGCGCCACACAAACTATTAAAGCCAAATTTTTGGTTTGGAAGTTTTGGGTTTACTATAGGACAGTTTGGTAAAGTTTCAGGAATATCATGATGGTCTGTAACCACAACTTCAACTCCCTTATTTTGTAAAAACTCAATTGCCTCAAAGCAAGAAATACCACAATCCACAGTAACTATTAAGTTTGGACTATATTTTTTGCATACTTTTTCAGCTGCATCCATACTTAATCCATAGCCATCTTCATACCTATTTGGCAAAAAGAACCTAACATTTTTAGTCCTAGTTTTTAAATATTTATATAAAATAGCGGTGGCAGACATCCCATCCACATCATAGTCACCAAAAATCAAAATCCTATTACCCTTGGTAATATGTTTTTCAATAACTTCAACGGTTTCTCTCATGCCATACAAATCAAAAGGATTGCGCAAGTCATTAATATCAGCATTTAAAAACCTTTTAATTTTTTCAGGAGAGTCAATCCCTCTTCCAACTAAAATACGCGCAAAATTACGGCTAAAATTATATTCTTTACAAATTAATTCAACCTTACTTAAATCAATATTTTCATATTTATCAACAAATCTCATTCTTTCATCACACCTTATTTAATAAAATTTTGCTACTCGTTAATTAATCTATCTACCATAAAAAAGGATTTTGCCTTAAGTTTTTTTATTGGCAAAACCCTTAAAAAGCCACAAATTTAATTTTGAGATACTGTGGCATTATCATTATTTTCTAAAACCTGTTCTTCATGTACAACGACTTTATTTTTAAGTTTAAATTCCCTTTTCATAAAGCCAATCCAAATAGGTACAAGTAAAAACACGCTTGTTAAGGCATTAATAATAACAGCAACAACACCAGCAAGTGCAAAGCCAATTAAACTTGGTATAGTAGCACCAATTAATACAGCCATGACTAAAAGCAATGCGCTAGAAAGTATTAAAATACCTAAAATATTATTTGAAATAAAATCATTACTAAATTTTACATAATTACTTTGATTTTTAACTTCATTATTAGCATTATTTAATAAAATTAAACTTGTAATGTTGCCTA
>JAZOQJ010000084.1:0-7704 GCA_045655985.1 Clostridia bacterium
AAAACTTAAAAAATCAATTAAAAGCCCTAAAATAATTGCAAGTATAGCCTTGTCGTCGGCTTGCTGATAAAAAAGGGACGGAAGTGTTAAAAGTTTTGTGGAAAATATAACAAAAAATAACATTATGCCAACTTGTCTAGTTGTTACTTTCTCGTGCATTTTTGTCTCCTTTTAATTTTAGTTTAGTTTTATTGGTGTTTTTTATTGAATATGGGCGTGTTTTCATTTCTGTTATAGGTGCTTTGTAAAAAGTATCTTTTTTATCTTTTTTAATGTACGGCGCAAAAGGCGCTAAATATGGCGAGCCATAACTATTAAACGTTGCCAAATGATTAATAAAAAATATAATTCCGCCAATGAGCCCAAATATACCAACAGTTCCTCCAAGTATTAAAAATATAAAACGCAAAATTGTTATTTGATATATTTGGTCTGGTATTGTGTAAATTGCTATTAAACTTAACGCAACAATCATCACTCCAGGAGGCGAAATAAGTCCCGCTTTTACACCAGTATCACCCAAAATTAAAGCGCCAACAATACTTGTTGCAAGTCCCAAATATCTAGGAAGTCGTAGACTAACTTCGTATAAAATTTCAAATAATATAAGTATAAATAAAATTTCAATGAAAGGTGGGAAAGGGATGTTTTGTGTGGAATTGGATATAGTCACTAAAAATTTTAGTGGCAAAATTTTGTAGTGGTATAACCTTAAGGTTAAATATATACCAGGTGTGGTTATGGACATTATTATACCTATAAGACGTATAAATCGAACAAAAGTAGCGTAGGAATATTTGCTGTAATAATCGTTTGAAGATTGCATATCTTCCAAAAAAATAAACGGAAGGGTAAGGGCAATAGGTGAATTGTCAACAAGTATCCCAATACGACCTTCTAACATTTTAGCAGAAAGCACATCAGGTTTTTCACACATGCCAATTTGTTTGAACATAGAATTAGGACGTTCTTCTAAAAATTGAGCTATATATTGAGAGTCTATAATTCCGTCAATATCAATGTTTTTAATTTTATTAACAATTTCTTTAACAATTTTCTTATCTGCTATATTGTTTATAAAGCATACGCAAACTTTTGTTTTTGTAAGGCGTCCTACTTCTAGATTTATTATTTTTAAATAAGGAGTGGGAAAACGGCGCCTTATTAATGTTAAATTAGTTTTAATGTCTTCTACAAAACCTTCGCGTGGCCCTTGTAAAACGGAACTTGTAGGAGGCTCCATTATAGCACGAGTCGGGTAGTATTCAATGTCAATAGCTAAAAATTTTTCTTCATTTTCTATGTATAAAATTACATGGTTTTTTAGTATTTTATCAGTGGCGTCCTGAATGCTTGTGCACTCTTCAATAAAAGAAGAGGATATATACTTTTCCTTAAGTGCTAAAAGGGTTAAATCTTCTTTGTTTTTTATACTAAAAATGGGCGATAAAACAGTGCGAGATAAAAGTTCTTTATCGCACATACTTTTAAGATATATTAACGTAATAGTTTTATTTAATACTTTAATTTCGCGAACAACTACATCGTCATTATTTAATAACTTTGTTTTGATTTTTTCACTTATTTTAGTTTCCATTATTGCTCCTTTAAAATTAGTATTTTTTGAATGCAAAAAATTATTCAAGAGCATAAAAAAAGCAAGGCATTTTCCTTGCTTTTCATTAATTTTTAATAGCTTCGCGGGTTACAATAATATTTGCGTCAGTATTTAATATATTTTTAATTAATATATCTCCAAACTTTGCATTTTTTACTTTTAAGTTTTTAAGTACTATTAAACATTCGTGTATTTTTTCTTTTGGTATTGGTTTTGATGTTTTTACACCAATTACGCCATTATTTGTTTTTATAATGCTGGTTAAAATTCGGGTTGGGGCGGTTAATTCTTCTTTAGCATAAATTTCGCCACGCGGACAACTGTTACCATTAACTAAAATAGTATTATCTTTTTTAGTAATTTTCATTTCGCACCCTTTAGGGCACATAATACAAGTTAAATTCATGATTTTACTTAACCACCTTTAAAATAATGTTTTCATCTATATCTTTTTTGTTAAAAGTAATACTTTGCATTTCGCCACTATTTATTGCCAAAAATTTTTGTTCTTTAATAACTTTTCCGCTTTGGCTTGCAACCTGTATTTTGGGGTTTACAAGTTTTTCTTTAACCCTAAACCTTATAGTTGTATTATTTTCATTTAAAGTAAGCATATTAGGTACAACATAGCTTATTTTGTCATCAAATAAAACTTCAACCTTGTTGCTACTTAAATTTAATTTGTTTTTGGCGTAAAGTGCGGCATGCTTTCCAGCCTCAAAACTTTCCAAAGTTACATTATCTACTAAATCGTGTACGTGTAAAACATTGCCACACATAAAAATCCCGTCTTCTTTACTTAAAGTGTCATCAACATAAAAACTATTTGTTTTAGGGTTAATTTTTCCGCTTATTAAATCTGTTTCAGGAATGAGCCCTACAGATAAAATAACAGTATCGCACTTAATAAATTTTTTTGTTTTTTCTATTACGTTAAACTTTTTATCTACTTTTGCGACCCATACACCACTTACTCTGTTAGTACCCTCAACTTCAATTATAGTTGAATTTAAATGAAGAGGTATTTTGTAATCTTGTAAGCACTGAGCTATATTTCTTTTTAAGCCCGAAGAAGTGCTGTTAATTTCATAAACGCCAAGCACTTTGCATCCTTCCTGTGTAAGCCTTCGCGCCATAATAAGTCCTATGTCGCCACTACCTAAAATAACAGCGCGCTTTCCAGGTAATACACCGTGCATATTTACTAATTTTTGAGCTGCACCGGCAGTAATTATGCCACTTGGCCTTGTGCCATTTAATAAAATATTGCCAGCAGTTCTTTCTCTGCAACCCATTGCAAGTATTATCGATTTACAATCAAGTGTTTTTCTGCCATCTTTGTTTGTTATTTCAACCTTGCCTTTTTCAATTTTAGTCACAAAAGTATTTAGCAAAACTTTAATATTTTTCATTTGCTTAATTGTGCATATGAGCTTATGAGCATACTCAGGACCTGTAAGTTCTTCTTTAAAGTACTTTAAACCAAAACCATTGTGAATACATTGGTTTAAAATTCCGCCTAAGGCGCCGTTGCGCTCTATAATTAAAACTTTAGCACCATCTTGAGCAGCTTTAATAGCCGCACTTAATCCGGCAGGGCCACCGCCAACTATAATAACTTCATGCATTATAAGCCCTCCTTAATATTAGCGCAAATTATGTTGCTATTTTTTTTATCTTTAATTACTTCATTTACTGAAATTTTGTTTTCTTTTGCTATTAAATTTATTACTTTATCTAAACAAAACCCACCTTGACACCTGCCCATGCCAGCACGCACACGTTGTTTTACGCCGTCAATAGATACGCATTTTATAGGCCTGTTTAAAGCAGCCTTAATATCGCCTTCGGTAATATTTTCGCACTTGCATACAATTTTGCCAAAAGACGAGTCTATTTTTACTAACCTGTTAAAATCTTCATCACTTAAATTTTTTGCTAGTACTAAAGGCTTAAGTTTTTTTAATTTAAGTTTGCGTTCTTTTAAATTTAATAAATTTTTAAATACGTGCTCTGCAATTGCAGGGGCGCTGGATAGACCAGGAGAACATATACCCGCAAGGTTAATAACACGTGCATTAACTTTGCTTTTTTCAATAATAAAATCATCACCCGTTATGGTTCGAACACCGCTAAATACTCTAATTGTCTTTTTTAAATTAATATTGTTAATTAGTGTATTTGCTTTCTGTTTTATTTGAGCTAAACCATCTTTTGTTGTTTTAACAGATGTATCGCTTGTGTAAGAAGTTGGTCCAACTAAAATATTTCCGTCAATTGTTGGAGTTATTAAAACACCTTTTGAGTGTGCGCTTGGCAGAGGAAATAACGTTGAACTTGTAAGACTTTGCTCAGTGCTATCTAAAACAAAATATTCTCCACGCTTAAATTCAATATTATACTCCTCGGTTTTAAGAAGTTTTGCTATATTATTAAAACCTGCGCCGGCACTATTTATAATGTTTTTGGCATATATGGTTTCACTTTTGCCAGTAATTTTAAAAACTTCATCATTAAAGGTGATGTTCTTTATGTCAAAAAATAGTTTATAGTCGCCACCATTTAAAACCGCCTCCTCGCATAAATAAATTGTAAGTAAATATGGGCTAACAATGTAGGCGTTTTTTGCGTGCAAACCAAATTTTATTTCTGGGCTTAAATTAGGTATTTGTTTTAAAAGTTCTTTTTGTTTTAAAATTTTAAGTTCTTTTACACCATTTTTCTTGCCACGCGTCTTTAATTCTTTTAATGCCTTTAAATCATTGCCCAAAACATAGGCGCCACACTTTTTAAGTGGTAAATTCAGCCTATTACACATGCTTTCATACATTTTATTGCCCATTACATTTAACTTGGCTTTTAAAGTACCAACTTTAGCGTCAAACCCAGCGTGAACTAAACCGCTGTTTGCTTTGCTCATGCCACTTGCGATATCTTCTTTATCTAAAATAAGGGCAGAGTATCCATTTAAAATTAATTTATTAAAAATACTAGCACCAACAACACCAGCGCCAATTATCACATAGTCATATATTTTATTTTCCATATATTTATTTTACAACACAAACCAATTTTTACAAAATAAAATTTTATATTTAATTAATTTGCAATAAATCAAAATTAAATGTTATCATATTAATGATAAATTTTTTAAGGAGGCGTTATGCCGTTATTTAAAAGAAGTGAAACTCAAAAAAAATATATTGTAGGCATTGATGAAGGCACAACATCAACACGCGCGGTACTATTTGATATAACTCAAAACAAAATAGTAAAACAACAAAGCATGAAGTTTAAGCAGTTTTATCCTAATAGGGGTTGGGTTGAGCAAGATGCTAACGAAATTTATAACGCAACAAAATTTTGTTTAGATGATGTTTTATATGATGTAAATGAAGATGAAATAATAAGTTTTGGCTTAACAAATCAACGCGAAACAGTTGTTGCGTTTAATAAAACTACGGGTGAACCAATTTGCCCCGCAATTTGTTGGCAGTGCAGAAGGACTGCTCAGTTTGTTGAAAAAATTCCTGTAAACATAAAAAATATGATACGTGAAAAAACAGGTCTTATACCCGATGCGTATTTTAGCGCTTCAAAAATGAAATGGATTTTAGACAACGTTAAGGGTGCTAAAGAGCTAGCTTTAAATAATGAACTAGCAATGGGTACAATTGATAGTTTTTTGGCTTATAAATTAACAGGTAAATTTGTGACAGATACCACTAATGCAAGTAGAACAATGCTTTTTAACATTAAAACGCTTAAATGGGATAACGACCTTTTAGAGTATTTTGGTATAGATAAAAGGATGCTTCCAAAAGTTGTGGATAGTTCTTATAAAATAGGCAGGGTTAATAATTATAAATTTGCACTTTGCTCAATTATTGGTGACCAACAAGCAAGTTTAGTAGGTCAAGGATGTTTAAATGCAGGCGATACTAAAATCACTTACGGTACAGGTTGTTTTATTTTAAATAATTGTGGTAGCGAATTTAAATTAATTGATAAAATTTTGACAACGATTGGTTATACAATTAAAGGAAAAACAAAGTATGCTTTAGAAGGTAGCGTTTTTAGTGGTTGCAATACATTAGAGTGGCTACATTCAAAACTACAAGTACTTGACGATATAAAAACAACAAATGAAATTTGCGAAAGTGTAAAAACGACCAATGGCGTGTTTTTAGTGCCTGCGTTCACGGGGCTAGGTGCTCCTTATTGGAACAGCACTGCAAAAGCAACAATAGTGGGATTAACTCTTGATAGTGACAAAAGGCATGTGATACGTGCAGGGGTTGAAAGCATGGCGTACAATACTAACGCAATACTTAATCAAATGAAACAAGGTTGTGTTGATGTAAATATTATAAAAGCCGATGGTGGCGGAAGTAATATTGACTTTTTACTTCAGTTTCAGGCAGATATTGCAAACACTATTCTTGTAAAAAATAAACAAAGTGAAGCAACTGTTTTAGGCGCTATTTACCTTGCAGGAATTTGCTCTAAGGTATATGATTTTGACAAGTTGTCACAAATTATAGAACAGGATAAAGAATTTATTCCGCATATGGAAGAAAATAAAAGAAATGAACTAATTTCTTGCTGGGAAAAAGCTGTAAGAAGAGCGTGTAGTAAATAAAATAATAAAGGTATATAAATATGGAAATTTTTAAATTAAAAAGCTTTGATGGATACACTTTAAATTGTTACTTGTACGAACAAGTTGAAAAACCAAAAGGCATAGTGCAAATTGTGCATGGTATGAAAGAGCATGGGTTTAGGTACGACGGCTTTTGTAAAAAACTTAATAAACTTGGTTTTATTGCTTTTGTGAGCGACTTAAGAGGTCATGGCAAAAATTGTGAAATAAAGGAACTTGGCCAAGGTGAAAACCTATATGAAAACTCTGTAAAAGACCAAATTTTTATTAGTGAATATTTAACTAAAAAGTATAAAAAATTACCTCTATTTATATTTGGCCACTCATATGGCTCATTTATTAGCCAAAGGTATATGGAATGCTGTAATTTATCTAAAAAAATTGTGCTTAGTGGCACAGCTTTTTCTGGCGACGCTTCATTTAAAATGGGTAAAATGCTCGCAAATATTCAATCTAAATTTGTAAACCCTAAAAAATATGCGCGCATTATTGAAAAAGTGGGTATTGGCTCATATGGTAAAGGCTTCATAGGTGGCAATTGGCTTACAAAAGATGAAAAAGAGTGGCAAAAATATAATAAAGATGAACTTTGCGGAACAGACTTCCCAATCAGTTTTTATAAAGCTATGTTTAATGGCTTTACTAAGGTAAATAAACACCTACAAGATATTGATAAAAATACGCAAGTTTTATTAGTGGTAGGTTCTTTAGACCCTGTTGGTAATAAAACAAAAGGTGTAAAACAGGTTGAGGAAAAACTTAATCAAAATGGTATTAAATCTCGCACTATTGTTTACGAAAATTGTAGGCACGAAGTGCATAATGATAAAGAAAGGGATATGCTTTTAAAAGACATTACAAACTTTTATTTAGAAAAATAAAGTTTTATTAATTGAATAAATGTAGCTATTAAGTAAGTTCCTTTTAAAAACTGAATAACTACAGACGTGTAATGGCTCAAGGGCCACCCTTGCGCACCGCGCGTAGCGGAAAGGAAAAAATATGAAAATATCAACAAAAGGGCGAAATGCTGTTCGAATTATGGTGGAGATTGCACGAAATAAAGAAGAATTTATTTCGGTGGCGGACCTATCAAAAAAACTAGGAATTACAATTAAATATTTAGAACAAATTATAAATAAACTTGCTAAAAGTGGGCTTTTAGAAAGCAGTAGGGGAAAGGCTGGTGGCTATAAACTTGTAAAGCCTGCTAAAGAGTATTCCATTGGAGAAATTTTGGAAGTTAGTGGCGACTCGCCACGCCTTGCAAATTGCCTAAATCACAAAGAGTGCCCTATGGCTGAAAACTGCGACACAATGGGCGTGTGGGTTACCCTTACAAACGTTATTAATGACTTTTTAAAAAGCGTCTCTTTGCAAGATTTAATTGATAAAACCTATAAAAAGAAAAAATAAACATGCC
>JAZOQJ010000085.1:0-4752 GCA_045655985.1 Clostridia bacterium
TTAATAGTTTTTTTATTTTTTATTAGTTATATTTGCTACAATGATGTTCTTTTTCCATTTTTTTATTATAACAAAATTGCAAAAACTCAATATTTTTATATGATAATTTATTTGAATTATACCTGCTTACACTTGCAATAATATCACATGCACCAAACTTTCCTAACGCATAAACCAATCTATCAACTTCAAATTCTTTCAATTTTACTTTACTAAACATACAGCCTATGTAATAAGGAATATCTTTCCTTTTGCATAAAACACTTAAAAGTTTATCTCGATGTTCTTTAGTTATAGTGTATTTATCCTGATGTGCGCACCAACAAAAGTATCCAACAAGTTCACCAGTATTCAATTGCTTAATAGCTGCTTTAAATAAATAATCTCTAATTGGCTCATGCAAATCCTTTTTAACTAATGCCGAATTTATACAACCATGTTTTACCACAGCTCTTGCTAGCATAAGTTGTTCCTTTTTGAATTCAACAGGGCATAAATAAAACATCTTTGAAATATATTCGGCGTTTGTGCTTTTAGCTGCATATTTAAAAATAAGTTTTTTTTGCGCTAAGGTCGCTTGATTAAACAATTCGTCATCAACTTGCGGCATTTTTTCAAAATAAAAATACATAAAAATATTATCATGGAATAATGCGCATTTGTTTTTGCCCCTACAATTATTATAAAAATAAATTAATTCTTCTATATTTGCATCATACAAAACGACTCGTTCTTTATCAATATATGCTGCGCTATTGAACCCTAAATTTCTTTCAAGTTCAGCAAATTCTTGAACACTAATTTTAAACGCTTCTCTTATCATAAATTTTCCCCTTTGATTGTGTAAGTAAATTTAGTATAGCAATTCATAAAAAAAGAGTCAAATAAAAAAACACTTTAAAAAACTAAAGTGTTTTATATTAAATTTATTTAAGCACTGCTTTTATACGCCTAACGCCTGCTGATGAACTTTCTTCCTTAGTAATTTTAAATGTGCCAAGGTCTCCTGTGTTTTTAACGTGCGGACCTGTACAAATTTCTTTTGAAGCGTCGCCTATTGTAAATACAGTTACAATATCTGGATACCTTTCAATAAATTGATGTTCAGCGCCAATTTCAACAGCCTTTTGTTTTGGCATTTCTTCGCAGGTTACGTCAATTTTATCGTTTATCCAACCATTTACAATGTCTTCAAGTTTCTTAATTTCATCTTCAGTTAATTTATGGTCGCATGGGAAATCAAACCTTAACCTTTCGGCAGTAATATTTGAGCCCATTTGATGAGAGTCCTTACCAAAAACTTGCTTTAAAGCAGCATTTAAAAGGTGTGTTGCTGTATGGTATTTTGTTTCCATTTCGCCATTGCCTGAAAGCCCACTTTTAAACTCACCCTTTTGAGCTACTTTTGATTTTTCTTGATGCTCACGAAAAGCTTCATTAAAGCCGTTAACATCTACATTAAAGCCTTTTTCTTCAGCAAGTTCCTCAGTAAGTTCAATAGGAAAACCAAATGTGTCATATAGCCTAAAAGCAGATTTACCAGCAATAGTATAGTCAGGAATGTAATGTGGATTATTTTGCATCATAAACTGATTTTTTCGTTCTATTCCATTTACAACCTTATCAAATTCCTTAAGTCCTTGCTCTAAAGTTTTTTCAAATTTTTGAACTTCTTTGTTAATTTCACTTAAAATATAGCCTTCTTTTTCAAGAAGTAATGGATAAGCCTCGTTATAAACTTCTTCAATATAAATTTTGCTAATATTTAAAAGCTCTTGAGTGTTTAAATTTAATTGTTTTGCATATCTAATTGCTCTACGAAGTAGCCTTCTTAAAATATACCCTGCGCCAATGTTTAGTGGTACAATACCATTTTTATCACCAATTAGCATGGTGCTAGTCCTAATATGGTCAGCAATAACACGCATAGCTTTTGTTGCCTTTTCTTCCTCGCCATAATTTATGCCTGTAACTTTTTCTAAGTACGCAATAACATTTGCAAATAAGTCAGTTTTATAAACGTCAGTAAGGCCACCTAAAAATAGTAGTAACCTTTCAAGGCCAAAGCCTGTATCAACGTTTTTGTTTTTTAAAAGTTCAAGCTTATTGCCTTCAAGCTTTTTGTATTGCATATATACGTCATTACCAATTTCCACATATCTTGAGCACTCGCAAGCAGGACCGCAGTTTTCGCCACAAGACACGTTATGCCTTGGATAAAACCACTCATTATCAGGACCACAAGGAGTGTTTACAGTGCCTTCAAGTTCCCACCAATTATCTTTTTTAGGAAGGTAAAAAATATGCTCTTTTTTAATGCCTAGGTTTAAAAGATAATTTGCAGTTTCCTCATCTCTTGGAGTGTTTTTGTCGCCCTCAAAAACTGTAGAACAAATTTCGTTTTTATCCATGCCAAGAACTTGAGTTAAAAATTCAAAAGACCATTGAGTTTTTTCCTTTTTAAAATAATCTCCCAAACTCCAGTTACCCATCATT
This sequence comes from Clostridia bacterium, assembly GCA_045655985.1. Taxonomy (GTDB): domain Bacteria; phylum Bacillota; class Clostridia; order Christensenellales; family UBA1242; genus JAZOQJ01. The sequence continues at coordinate 2,497 of JAZOQJ010000085.1, forward strand.
TCAAAAAAAGTTAAATGGCTCACGTCACCAACCGACTCAATATCATTAGTCCTAACACAGCCCTGTACATTGCATAGCCTTGTTTTACCACTTGGGTGTTTTTCGCCAAGTAGATATGGCATTAAAGGTTGCATGCCCGCTACGTTAAACATAACACCAGTAGTTCCATCCCCAATTAGCGACACAGCACCAATATTTGTATGACCCCTTTCTTCATAAAACTTAATCCATTTATTCCTAAGTTCTTTACTAGTTAAATTATTCATATAATCCTCATTTAAATAAAATTTACTTGCAAAGTATAACACATCTAAAAAAAAATAAATATAGATTTTTTAAAATTTTTCACTTTTCGTTTAAAAAAGTTAAAAATTATGCTAAACTTTACATATGAAATTAGAAATTATAGCACAAGAAGGCACTATACTTAAAAAAGAACTATTAAAGTACAAAAATAAACTTTCGTACACTAAAATAAAATCTTGTTTACGTAAAAAAGATGTTAAAATAAACGGAAAAAAAACTAGTGATGAAAACCTTTTATTGAAGGCGGGCGATAAAATTGAAGTTTTTTATACCGAAAGTGAAGTGAATGTTGACACTATTTTTGAGGACGACAACTTATTAATTGTTTTTAAACCTTTTGGCATTGAAACAACAACTGAAAATAAATCGCACGAAGGCAAAAGTTTAGAGGAAATAGTTGGTTTTAGTGCAGTACACAGGCTTGATATGTTTACTGAAGGTTTAGTAATGCTCGCAAAAAACAAAGATAGTGAAAAAGAATTGCTAAAAGCCATTAAAAATCACGAAATTGAAAAGACTTACACAACCCTAATTCAAGGTTCTTTTAATGAGAAATTGGGAGTTTTAAAAGACTATCACTCTTTTGATAACGCTCAAAAAATTGCACATATAAGCAAAGCAAAAAAACAAGGTTTTACGCCAATTACAACTACTTATAAACAAATTAAATCATTAAATAATAATACTTCGTTGCTCGAAATTGGATTAATTACCGGAAAAACTCATCAAATTAGGGCACATTTGGCGTTTTACAACCACGCCATTATTGGTGACCAAAAATACGGCAACAAATTAATAAACAAACAATTTAAATTTAAACATCAATGCCTAACTGCTAGTCAAATTAAATTTAATTTAAAAAAAGAAAGCCCACTTTACTATTTAAATGATAAAAAAATATACGCCTTGCCCACTTGGATAAATAAGATATAATTAATTTAATCAAGATATTTAATATTTATATAATGTTTTTTTAACCTATTTACAAAATTTTATTAAATAAACGCTCAAAAGTTTTGTAAATAATTTTTTTTTTGTTAAACTATGTGTATGGAAATTATAGAAAAAATTAATGAAGCCAAAGAAGACTATGTAGTACCAAGTACTACTTCTTTTAGTAGAATTGAAGAAGTATTATCCTTTATGCCAAATTTTGCTGAAAAAAGCAGACTTACAGAAAGTATTCAGGATATATATTATGAAACCCCAAATAAACTTTTGCAAGAACTTGGCGCTAGTGTAAAAATTAGAAGTTGTGGCACGAAAAAATATATTCATGTAGTTTGTTATTATTTTAAAAATAAAAGAGAATATGTTAAGGAAATTTCAATAGAAGGCGAGCCTTTTGAAAGCGAAGAAAATTTAATTTTTATTGAAGACAAACTGCAAAATTTATACACACATACTTTAGAAGTTGACGTTATAAGGCTACTTACCCACCTAAAGCCTATGTTTAAATGCAATATTTCAAGAACTACAATAAATTATGTAAATTCGAGCAGTTTACTTATAAAAACCATTTTTGACAATGTTAATTACTATTCTAAACGCAACACTCATAACGAAAAATATTTAAGTTTAATTTTAGAAGGCTTTGCAGGTCAAGAACAGAAATTTGTTTTTAATAGATTTTCACGTGAATTAAATTCTAAGGTAATTATCATACCTGAAAAAATTGACATGTATAAAAAAGGCAAGCTTGTAATGGTATTTACTAAAGAAAAAATTAAAAAGCAAGATTTAGAAGAAGAGGAAGAAGAGGAAGCACCTCAAGAAGAACAAGTAGTAAAACGTAGCCGAAGCAACTTTTAAAAGGATGTATCCTACAACATTTAAAATAAATTTAGGAACGCTATTTAAGCGTTCTTTTTTTTATGGTTTTTTCAAAAAAAAATTTTTTTTGAAAAAAAGTTAAAATTTACTTGACAGAATGGGGGGGGGGGGGGGGAT
>JAZOQJ010000086.1:0-5089 GCA_045655985.1 Clostridia bacterium
GCTTCACCTATTGTTTCTATATTATAAAACATTTGTTTATTTCGGCTTCTAGAAACATCATTTGATTTTAATATGTAGTTATAGTCAGATTGCCTATAAACGCTAAGAAGTGAAGATAGTTTTTTAGATAAATCTTGAGCAAATTTACCCGGAATAACCTTTGATGAAAAAACAGCATCAATTAAAAACCTAATTTCACTTTCTTCAAATTCACGTGAAATAAGAAAAGATCCTTTTGCACTTTTTTTAATATCAAAACCAAACAAAATTAGGTCGTCAATATTATTTGATATTGTTTTTCTATCAAGTTTTAAATTATATTCACTGTCAATTTTATCAATGATTTCTTGCTGAGTAAGTATATGATTTTCGTCTGAGTACTTTTTTAAAATCTCTAACGTATATAAAACGCCTATCTTTTTTTTGCTTTCCATAATTTACGCCTTCTTTTCATTTAAAATAATTAAAGAAATTCCACCATTAAAATTAAATTCACTATTTATCATAATTTCAGGTGCTAGTTTTTTTACTTCTTGTGAAAGTTGCGAAAAACTACCTAGTTCCTCACCCTTAATAAAACCTTTAATAATTTTTTTATGAGTAAGTTCATTAAGTTTTAAATGCAACAGCCTTTTTATTTCGCCACCTACACCACTTGCACCATGACCATGAATAACTTTAATAACACGCTCTTGGGTTTTACTATAATACTCAATTTCCGTTACTAAGTTTGCAACAGCAAGATCTGCTGGCGGCATATCTTCTTTTATGTTTATACAAACCATAAACCACCTTATTGAGACTTAGTCTCATTTTTTTATCAACTATAAGTTTTTAGTATGAATTTTAACGTTATTGACACCTTGTCTCAAATCAATTTTTTTTTAAAATAGTCAAATATTTAATACCATATCTTTTTGTACCCACAACTTCAAAACCATCAATATTATTATTAAGTTTTGTTTTATCATGTTCCCAAACAATTATACTTTCTTTATTTATCATTGTAGAATTTTTTAATTTCTCTAAACTTTTTTCAGCATAGTCAGTCGCATACGGAGGATCAATAAAAACAATATCAAAAATTTCATTTTCTTTTTCCAATTTTGAAAGTGCGTTTAAATAATTACTAAATACAATATTAACATTAACCAATCCACACAACTTAACATTTTTATTTATTAAATCAATTGCCGTTTTATTATTATCAACAATAGTTACGCTTTTAGCTCCCCTACTTACAGCTTCAAGCCCCACAGCGCCTGTGCCACCAAATAAATCTAAAAAAGTTTTATTTTGCACACTATACAAAATATTAAAAAGTGCTTCACGAACCATATCGCTTGTCGGGCGAGTAGTATCAATTTTAAATGTGTTTAAAATTTTACCTTTATATTTTCCTGCTATAATACGCATAATTTACTCCACTATTTCAACATTTGAATTAAAGCCTATAAATTTTGTAAGTTTATTTTCATAAAACAAACTTACTTCATGTAAAGCACGTGTAGAAGCTACATACAATACTTGTTTGTCAGTATCTAGCGCATACATTTTTTCACTTACATCTGGAATTATAATAGCATCAAACTCTAGTCCTTTAGAAAGCAAAACACTTACAATAAGTTTATTAATGTTAATAACATCCTGAAGCTCACTTGTAACACATTCAAAACCTTCAAAATAGCCATTTAATTTATTACATTCTTCATTATTTTTACAAACAATGGCAATTCGTTTAAAGCCTTTATTTTCATAATCTTTAACTTTTTGTTTTATTTTATTAACTTTATCCTCAAAACTTATGCATTTAATAAGTTCAGGCTCTTTGCCTTTTCTTACAAAAGTACTATTAAATTTTTTATTTAATATGCTTGCGGCAAAATCGGTAATATTAGACGTGCTTCTATATGAATTAATAAGTTCATAATATTTAGAATTTTCAAAATTTAAGGCGCTTTGTTTATTACTAGAATTAAATAATAGATTTTGGTTATAATCGCCCACCATTGTAAAATATGTTTTTGGATATATATTTTTTAATAGCATGAGTGAGGTATTGTCGTAATCCTGTAATTCATCAATAAAAATTTGTTTGTATGAATAATTCGTGTTAAGTCCTTGGGTATAAACATTTAAGAAAACAAATGTAGATAAATCTTCACTCTTAATTTTTTCATGAGTAATATCAATAGTAAGAAGCCCTAAAGAGTTATAAAATTCTTTTACCAAAGCATCTAAATCATCGCCAACGAGTTTTTTAATCATTTGCGCACATAAACTTGCACACAATGCCTCTTGTTGTTTACTGGTTTTTTCAGTTGCAATAAGGGACACTAGCCTATTTGCTGTAATTTCACATGACTTATATACATCATGTGAAAACGGCATATAATAATTTTCTTTAACTAAAAGTGGATTTATGTTTTTGCCAAGAAGTTTTAATTTATCTAATTTATCGGGATTATTTTTCAAACTTAAAAAGTTACATAAATTTTCATAATGGCTATAAGCATACTTTCTTTCTGCTTCCATAAGTCTTGAAGTGTTGCCTGATAAAACGTCTTCTACAAGTTCATTACGCGAAACAATGTTTGAAATCGGTGGCAAATGATATTGGAAAATTGATGCTAAATCGCTTGTTTTAACATTATCTTCGCCAAGTTCCGGCAAAACAGTACTTATATATTTTGTAAACAATTCATTTGGTGAAATTATTAAGATATTGTCCTTATTTAATAAGTCTTTATAAGCATATAATAAATAAGCAATTCTGTGCATACCAATACTTGTTTTTCCGCTACCTGCAACACCATTTAAAACAATATTGCATTTTAAGTCATCACGAATAACTTCGTTTTGCTCTTTTTGAATTGTTTGCACAATATTGGTCATTGTATTAGAAGAGTTTTTTGAAAGTGCCTCTTGCAAAATTTCATCATCAATTTTAACATTAGAATCTAAAAAATACTTAAGTTTGCTATTGTCAATTTTAAGTTGCCTTTTATATTCAATTTCGCCTTCAATAATGCCTTGAGGCGCCTTATAACTACTTCTTCCAACATTTCCATCATAATAAAGCGCACCACACGGAGTTCTCCAATCGACAATATATATACCATTTTTATCCCACAAACCTTTAATGCCATAATAAAAGTTTGTATAATCGTCATCGCCGTCCTGTTTAAACCTAATTTTTGCAAAGTACGGAGAATTTTTAATACGCTCCAAAAGCGCTTTTTTATTCATGTACTCAATGGCGGTATCTACGCTTTGTTCATTTTCCATTAATACTGCAGAAATTTCTTTTGCATCCAAATTTGGATTACCTTTCATGTATTCCTTCAAAACTTCTAAAGTCTTTTTATTGCCTGCAATAAAATCTTCATTTGCTTTAATTTCTACATCTAGGCAGTCTATAGTCTTTTTTAAATGCCCCTCTTCAATTTCTCTTTCTATTGCTTCATTCATAATTTCACCTCCTTAAAATTCATTATTTTTTATTATATAAAACAACTTGTTATTTGTCAATAAAATTATTGAAGGACAATTATTTTTTTGCATTTTAGCTTGATTTTTAATATAATACTATAGTTTAAAATAATTTTGAGGTGAAAAATGAAAGTATTACTTACTGGCGGGCTTGGATATATTGGCTCGCATACTGCAGTTGAATTATTAAAACAAGGTCATAGCGTTGAAATTTTAGACAATTTATTTAACTCTCAAAAAAGTGTTAGAGATAAAATTGAACAAATTTCAAACCAAAAAGTCAAATTTTACGAAATAGATTTGTGCGACAAGGTTGCGGTCAATTGTTTATTTAGCAATATTAAATATGATGCAGTTATTCATTTTGCTGGTTACAAAGCCGTTGGAGAGAGCGTAGAAAAACCACTTATGTATTATGAAAACAATTTAATGAGTACAATAAATTTGTTAAATTGCATGATAAAGCACAACGTTAATACTTTAGTTTTTAGTTCTTCTGCCTGCGTATATTCTCAAAGCGAAGAGTCTCCGCTTTTTGAAGACAGCGCAGTATCTCCAGGCAACCCTTATGGAAGAACTAAATATTTTATTGAAGAAATTTTAAAAGACACATCTATTTCTAACCCACAACTAAATATTTCTATTTTGCGATACTTTAACCCAGTAGGCGCGCATGAAAGTGGGCTTTTAGGTGAAGACCCAAATGGCATACCAAACAATTTAATGCCATACATTAGCAGGGTAAGCGTTGGTAAATTAGATGTTTTAAAAGTTTTTGGAAACGACTATCCTACACCTGATGGAACGGGTATACGAGACTATATTCACATTGAAGATTTAGCGCGTGGACACGTTGCTGCCCTTGAGCACATTAAAAACGGCGTTAACATTTACAACATTGGCACAGGAAAAGGCTCAAGTGTTATGGAAGTAATTAACACATACAATGAAATTTGTGATGGAAAAGTTAAATATGAAATAGCACCTAGGCGTTTAGGCGATAGCGCTATATGTTTTGCAAATTGCGACAAGGCTAAAAAAGAACTTTCTTTTACTACTCAAAAAACATTAAAAGAGGCTTGTGAAAGCACCTATAAATTTGAACTTCTAAATTTAAAAAAGTAAAAAAAAAAGGACTAACAAATAGTCCTTTTTTTAATCATTATTCGAAAACCTTAAAATAATCAACAAAAACCTTAAAAAGTATAGTAGTGATACAACAAGTGACGCCACATATGTGAGTGCTGCGCTATTTAATACTTTATTTACTTTTTTAACTTCTGTTCTATCAATAAAGCCCATTTCTTCAAGTGCAATTTTTGCACGTTTTGATGCATTATATTCAACGGGCAAAGTAATAAGTTCTAATAAAAATGAAAGACCATAAAATATAACGCCCGCCCAAATAAACACACTACCTAGGCCTATAAAATATAAAAAGTTAAATAAAACTCCAATTATAATTAAAGGTAGGAGCAATTTACTCGCAATATTGACAAATGGTATAATAAAATTCCTAAGTTTTATAGGAAGGTATCCTTTTTTGTATTGAATTGCGTGGCCACATTCGTGAGCAGCTACACCAATTGCCGCGATA
>JAZOQJ010000087.1:0-2891 GCA_045655985.1 Clostridia bacterium
TAAAGGTGCTATATGAATACTACTAAAGTTTTAAAAGATAAATTAAAAAAATCTACAGCATTTTTAGTTGCTGTATTATTAATTTTGTCATTTAATATCGTTGCGTCTGTGGGCTTATTGTTAGGGGCGAAAAATCAATCTCTTTTCGCGTCAACTGAAAATACCGAAAACGTAACAATATCTAACCCAAATTTTAATTCTTATACAGGTTCAAGCCCAAAAACTCCAACCTCTTGGACAAAGCTTGAAACTGATTCAAACGTAGTGACTGGTGTTGTTGATATTGACGAGGCTAAAAAAGATTCATTCTCGCTTTCAACTACAATTAATAGGTATGAAGGCATGAATGAGGATTTTGTGTTGTTAATGAACTCGCCTTCAGCTACTGCCAAAATGGGTTATAGGAGCAGTGAATTTACTTTAGCAAAAAACAGTTATTATGTTGTGTCATTTAAAGCCTATGTTCAAAACGGCGCGTTTGCTTCAGCTTATTTAAATGGTGCTGGCTTTGAAAAAATTGATGGCACTAACTTTACTTTTGTTACTCCTTATGAGTATGTTGATGGTGGTCAAACTATTTATTCAGCAAACTGGCGTAATTGTTACTTTTTAATATCAACTCATGAATATTTTGATAGTAACGCGAGTTTGGACCTAAGGCTAGGTAGTAAATTGCAAGGCTCAAGTGGCGCGGTATTATTTGACCAAGTAAATGTTACAAAATATTCTCAAAACGATTTCAAAAGCGTAGCAAGTGCAATTAAATCAAATAATGAGGCAATTTATTCGGAAATAAAATTCCAAACAAATTCAAATTTGGTTTTTGAAGAAAATTTTGAAAATTCACTTCTTTCAAACTGGGAAAAAGTTAAGGATTGTGATGCTGATTTAAATACTGCTTACAATGGACATACTTATTTAAATAATAGTATGGATGCAGATAAAACTAACATTCACGATAATATTTCAAACCAAGGTTTAACTGACAATTTTGGTGCGTTATTTATTAATAATACTGAAAAACTTAATGTTGCATATAAACTAAAAAACAACTTAACTATTGAACAAAATAAACTTTATTTGTTGTCATTTGATTCTTATACTTCAAGTATTTCTTCAGGTAAGGTTGCTGTTAAACTTTTTGCAAAAAATTCAGAAAATAAGTTTGAAGAAGTTAAAAACTTTGATGCGATTAACTCTTCTAATAAATGGTCAAAATATGGCATTTTAATTAATTCAAGCGATGTAAAAAATGTTGAAATTTATGTAGAACTTGGTTTATATGATGCTAAAGGTTATGCATTATTTGATAACTTAAAGTTAGAAGAAATATCTTATGAAAATTATTCTAAATATTTAGATAATGAAAATAGTGCTGAAGCGGATGTTTCATTTGTAAAAAGTGGTACTTTAAATGGCTATTTTAGTAAAACTTATGTTACTGAAGATGGCGTTGTTGCCCCTCAAAAATGGACACATAAAGCATTTAATAACTTAAATGAAGAAGATAATAATCTTCAAATTAAATATGGCTCTGTAAATACAGGTAATTTTGATATTGCTTTTGCAACAAATCCAGGTAATCCTGATTATGATTATTTTAATACAACAGAAAATAACATAATGTACATGTATAATGGTGCTTTAGCAAAACAAACATATACTAGTGAAGAATTTACTATTAAAGCTAATACAAATTATAGCTTGAACTTTAAAGTATCAACTCAAAACGACGCTGAAGCAGGTATTAAAATTGTTGATATTGAAAGCAAGGTGTTGTATGAAATTTTAAATATTGAAAGCGATGGCGTTTGGACAAATTATACAATTAATATTGTAGGCGCGAATGAAGATAAAACAGTTAAATTCGAACTTTCTATTGGCGAAGGCAGTTTTTCTTCTGGCACAGTGTTCTTTGACTCTTTAGTTATTAGTGAGGCAATTGCAAGTTTGGAAGGCGATACCTATAGCGAAATGTTTGGTAATGATTCTTCTAATATTTTAAATTTAACAAAAATTGACTTTGCTAATGTTGATACACAATCAAAAACAAATGGTATTTATGATGTAAGGGGTTGGGAATACACTAAAAAAGCAAGCGTTAACGCTGGCGGTGTGGATACTTCAAAATTTTATGAAGTTAAACAACATTTACCTACACTAACAAACCCAAATGTTCCAACACAAATTAAAAATGCAAACAATAAAGTGTTTATGATTAAAAGTGCATTTGAAACATACTACACTATTACAAACACAAATGCAGTTGTTTTAGATGTTGATAAATACTATAAAGTGTCTTTCTGGGTAAACACTCAAGGTATTCAACAATCTTTAAGTACTGACGAATATAAACATGGCGCAAGCATAAAAATTATTGATTCTAATGCGCGTTTAGGTGAAAGTTTTACTGGTATTAACACTTTTGGAAATTGGGAAGAATATACTTTGTATATTAACACCTTAACAAATGGTGGTACTGTTTCAAAATATAATTTAAGTTTTGTTATGGGTCTAGGTAGTGCAAACCTAATTTCTTCTGGTACAGTTTATTTTTCTGAAATTGTACTTAGTGAAATTGAACAAGACGAATTTGATACAATTGTAACTGAGCAAGAAAATACTGTTAATGATAAAGTTTTAACATTTGCTGGTAGCACTATTGTTGATAATGAACCAGAAAATGATACTACAACTGATACTGAAACTAATAATAATGGTTTTAGTTTCTTGTACTTTTCAACAATATTAACTGCGGTAGTAATTTTAGTTGCAGTTGTTGCATTTGCTTTACGTTCATTAAAAATTAAAAGACCTGTTAAATTTAAGGCAGAAGATTTAAATAAAGAACGTTTAAGTGCTCGTAACTTTGCATTTAAAGATAAAATGAT